>NZ_MKGS01000137.1:0-59899 GCF_002836905.1 Pseudomonas sp. 43NM1
ACCCAATTTGCTGAAGCGAGGCCATCTGGCCACGGTTCGGTACCCGAATTTCTTGACGACCATAGAGCCTTGGAACCACCTGATCCCATCCCGAACTCAGTAGTGAAACGATGCATCGCCGATGGTAGTGTGGGGTTTCCCCATGTGAGAGTAGGTCATCGTCAAGATTAAATTCCGAAACCCCTATCTGCGTATGCAGGTAGGGGTTTTGTTTTGCCCGAAGAAAAATCCGACCATCAGGGTTTCTATGCAACGGCTCGGGGCATGGCTATCATTCGGGCCTCATTGTGAGGCGAGACTTGCATGCTGACGTTGTTAAAACTTCTGAAGGATGGGCGATTCCATTCCGGTCAGGCCTTGGGCGCAGCTCTTGGCATCAGTCGTACTGCCGTATGGAAACAGCTACAGCACCTGGAAGCAGAGTTGGGTCTTTCCATTCATAAGGTGCGCGGCCGCGGATACCAATTAGCTGCACCGCTGACGCTGTTGGATCCTGGAGAAATCGATGCCAAGCCTTCTGCCAATAGCTGGCCTGCGCAGGTCTTTGATTCCATCGACTCCACCAATGCCGAAGCCTTGCGCGCAATCGAGCGAGGCCAGGCTGCGCCATTTCTCATACTTGCGGAAAGACAGACTGCTGGTCGTGGCAGGCGAGGTCGCAAATGGGTTAGCCCGTTTGCAGAAAACCTCTATTACAGTCTGGTACTGCGCATTGAGGGCGGGATGCGTCAGTTGGAAGGTCTGAGCCTTGTTGTCGGGCTAGCGGTAATGCAGGCGTTGCGCAACCAGGGTGTTTCAGGCGTGGGGCTCAAATGGCCTAACGATTTGCTTGTTGGTCAAAAGAAGATCGCAGGCATATTGCTGGAGCTAGTCGGCGATCCGGCGGATGTGTGTCATGTGGTGTTAGGTCTTGGGATCAATGTGAACATGCAGACCGCCGACGAGGTTGATCAGCAATGGACGTCCATGCGGCTTGAGTCCGGCAAGGTGTTTGATCGCAACCTTCTGGTAGCAGAGCTTGGTGTGGTCCTCCAGGCTTACTTGAATCGCCATCAAAGCGAAGGATTTGCGGCTATCCATGCTGAGTGGGAGCAAAACCATTTGTGGCAGGGAAGGGCGGTTTCATTGATTGCCGGCGTCAATCGTATTGATGGGGTTGTTGCGGGTATCGACAGTCAGGGTGCTCTGCGCCTACAGGTGGACGGTGTGGAAAAAGTCTTTAGTGGTGGTGAGCTCAGCCTGAGGTTGCGTGATGATTCTTGAGCTTGACTGCGGAAACAGTTTTATCAAATGGCGCGTGCTGGGTGCTGATGTTCGGATCGTGGTCGCCGAAGGCGTTGTCGATTCGGATCTTGCGCTGCTGCAAGGTCTGAAGCAGCTCGATGGTCTGACTCTAAAGCGGTGTCGATTAGTCAGTGTCAGAACGGGGGATGAAACGAGTGCGTTGATTGCGCTTCTGACTGATGCTTTTGGAGTGTCGGTAACCTGTGCTGCTCCTGCTCGTGAAATGTCCGGCGTTCGTAACGGCTACGAAGATTATGAAAAGCTCGGTCTCGATCGCTGGCTGGCGATGCTGGGCGGGTTCCATCTCGCTGGCGGTCCGTGCCTGGTGCTGGATTTCGGCACGGCTGTCACGGCTGACTTCATTGCAGCTGATGGAGAGCATATTGGCGGATTCATTTGCCCTGGAATGCCTTTGATGCGCAATCAGTTGCGCACTCACACTCGTCGCATTCGCTACGGCGATGTTGCCGCCGAGCGCGCTTTGGAAAGTCTTGTGCCGGGTCGAACAACCGTTGAGGCTGTCGAGCGAGGTTGTTCCTTGATGCTTCAAGGATTCGTCCTCACCCAGCTTCAGTTGGCGCACAGCTATTGGGGGGATGGTTTCACGGTCTTCCTCACTGGTGGAGATGCAGACTTGGTCCGCGGAGTCGTGCCTGCCGCCAGAGTCGTTCCTGACCTAGTGTTTGTAGGTTTGGCCATGGCTTGTCCTTTGCCTTGAGGTTTTTATGCGTTGGTTGTTTCTGCTGTTGCTTGTTCTTAATGTGTTTTATTACATCTGGCATCAACAAGAGGCGCCGCTTCGTGCGAAAGACGTCACCCCTTTAAGTTTGTATCGAGGTTCTCAGCAGGATATTCGCTTGTTGAGTGAAACCAATGATGCCGTTCGAGGCAAAGAAAAGCCTCGGCAGGAAAGTGAGTGTCTATATATAGGTGGTTTTTCTGGCCAGGAAGCCATGCAAGCCGTAGAGCGTCGGTTGAGTGGCTTGCAGATCACTGTTCAGTCATTGCCGCGGGATTCGTTCGATTCCGCTGGATTCTGGGTTCGCGTGGTCCCTGAAAGCCGACGTTTGCTGGACGACTCGAAGCTGCAAAACCTTTCCAAAGAATTCAATGAGTTAAAACATAAAATAATGCCGTGCGAGGGGGTTGCACCCGCCGAATAGTTTGCATAGAATGGCGCCCGCTTCGCAGTGAAGACCTTTACCGGTGAGCAGTGAGAAGCGAGGTCAACGCAGCTAACCTCAGGTTTTTAATGAGAAAATGCTTGACAGAAGGCTGGCATGATATAGAATGCCGGCTCGCTTAGGAGGGGTTCCCGAGCGGCCAAAGGGATCAGACTGTAAATCTGACGTCTACGACTTCGAAGGTTCGAATCCTTCCCCCTCCACCATTTTTAGCGAGAGCTGCAAGCTCCGCGGGTATAGTTTAGTGGTAGAACCTCAGCCTTCCAAGCTGATGATGCGGGTTCGATTCCCGCTACCCGCTCCAAGTTTGCAGGTCCTGCAAAGTGTTTTGCTCTTGTAGCTCAGTTGGTAGAGCACACCCTTGGTAAGGGTGAGGTCAGCGGTTCAAATCCGCTCAAGAGCTCCATATAACAAGGCAGATATGAAAATATCTGCCTTTGTTTTAATGGCTGATGTTACTTGCTCAATTCTTCTGCTGGGGGTTGTTTCGATGGCTAAGGAAAAGTTCGAACGTAATAAGCCGCACGTCAACGTAGGCACTATTGGTCACGTAGACCACGGTAAAACTACTTTGACAGCAGCCCTGACCCGCGTTTGTTCCGAAGTTTTCGGTTCCGCGAAGGTCGACTTCGACAAAATCGATAGCGCCCCAGAAGAAAAAGCACGTGGCATCACCATCAACACCGCTCACGTTGAGTACGATTCGGCAGTGCGTCACTACGCACACGTTGACTGTCCAGGTCACGCTGACTACGTAAAAAACATGATCACCGGTGCTGCTCAGATGGATGGCGCAATCCTGGTTTGCTCGGCTGCTGACGGTCCGATGCCGCAAACCCGTGAGCACATTCTGCTATCTCGCCAGGTTGGCGTTCCGTACATCGTTGTCTTCCTGAACAAGGCTGACATGGTTGATGATGCTGAGCTGCTCGAGTTGGTTGAGATGGAAGTGCGCGATCTGCTGAGCACTTACGATTTCCCAGGTGATGACACTCCGATCATCATTGGTTCGGCGCTGATGGCGTTGAATGGTCAAGACGACAACGAGATGGGCACCACTGCCGTCAAGAAGTTGGTCGAGACCCTGGATAGCTACATTCCGCAGCCTGAACGCGCTATTGATAAGCCGTTCCTGATGCCGATCGAGGATGTGTTCTCGATCTCCGGTCGCGGTACTGTTGTGACTGGTCGTGTTGAGCGTGGCATTGTCCGCATTCAGGAAGAAGTTGAGATTGTTGGTCTTCGTGACACTGTCAAAACTACTTGCACTGGTGTTGAGATGTTCCGCAAGCTGCTCGACGAAGGTCGTGCTGGCGAGAACTGCGGCGTATTGCTGCGCGGTACCAAGCGTGATGATGTTGAGCGTGGCCAAGTATTGGTCAAGCCGGGCACCGTCAAGCCGCATACCAAGTTCACTGCAGAGGTTTACGTTCTGAGCAAGGAGGAGGGTGGTCGTCATACGCCATTCTTCAAGGGCTACCGTCCACAGTTCTACTTCCGTACTACGGATGTGACCGGTAACTGCGAATTGCCAGAAGGCGTCGAAATGGTAATGCCAGGTGACAACATCCAGATGACTGTCACTCTGATCAAAACCATCGCGATGGAAGATGGGCTTCGTTTCGCTATCCGTGAAGGCGGTCGTACCGTCGGCGCAGGTGTCGTAGCTAAAGTCATCGAGTAAGTTGTTGTAATGTCTTTTTCGGGCCGGCATAATGGTCGGCCTGATTTTGTTTTAGGTCAGTAGCTCAATTGGCAGAGCGACGGTCTCCAAAACCGTAGGTTGGGGGTTCGATTCCCTCCTGACCTGCCAGATTCACTTGGTGTGTCTGGCTTTCTTTTCACAGGATCTTCATAGATGACTCCTAAAGCTGAAGCTCAAGGCTCTCGCTTCGATCTGCTCAAGTGGCTAGTAGTAGTCGCTTTGGTGGTTGTTGGCGTTGTTGGCAATCAGTATTACTCTGCTTCGCCGATCCTGTACCGCGTACTAGCATTGCTCGCTCTTGCTGCTGCAGCTGCCTTTGTAGGCCTGCAAACAGTCAAGGGCAAGTCTTTCTTTGTACTGGTAAAGGAAGCTCGCACCGAGATTCGTAAAGTCGTATGGCCAACTCGCCAAGAAACCACGCAGACCACGTTGATCGTTGTGGCTGTTGTACTGGTTATGGCGTTGCTGTTGTGGGGGCTTGATTCCCTGCTCGGCTGGCTTGTTTCCTTGATTGTCGGCTAAGGGTGTCCCGTGGCTAAGCGTTGGTACGTTGTGCATGCTTACTCCGGTTACGAGAAGCATGTCATGCGCTCGTTGTTAGAGCGCGTAAAGCTGGCTGGCATGGAAGATGGCTTCGGCGAAATTCTGGTTCCCACTGAAGAAGTGGTTGAAATGCGTAATGGCCAGAAACGCAAAAGCGAGCGCAAGTTCTTCCCAGGTTATGTGCTGGTTCAGATGGACATGAACGAGGGTACTTGGCACTTGGTCAAGGATACTCCTCGGGTGATGGGCTTCATCGGCGGTACCGCTGATAAACCTGCACCGATCACAGATAAAGAGGCAGAAGCGATTCTGCGTCGTGTCGCTGATGGTAGTGACAAGCCGAAGCCGAAGACACTCTTCGAGCCAGGCGAGTCGGTACGCGTCAACGATGGGCCGTTTGCTGATTTCACCGGCACGGTTGAAGAAGTTAACTACGAAAAGAGCCGGATCCAAGTGGCGGTGCTCATTTTCGGTCGCTCTACTCCGGTAGAGCTAGAGTTCAGCCAGGTCGAAAAGGTCTAGCTGAGCAAGCATCCCAACCCCGCAGCCCTAGGCTGTGGGGTTTTGTCGTCACTGGGATAAACGCGCAAGTAACCGGGGAGCCTTTCGAGGCGTTCGAACCCGTAATTGGAGTGCCTCATGGCCAAGAAGATTACCGCTTACATCAAGCTGCAAGTGAAGGCCGCTCAGGCTAACCCAAGCCCACCTGTTGGTCCTGCTTTGGGTCAGCACGGCGTGAACATCATGGAATTCTGCAAGGCTTTCAACGCCCGTACTCAGGGTATTGAACCAGGTCTGCCGACTCCAGTGATCATCACTGTCTACAGCGACCGTAGCTTCACTTTCGAAACAAAATCCACACCTGCTTCGGTTCTGCTGAAGAAAGCTGCTGGTCTGACTAGCGGTTCCGCTCGTCCGAACACCGTTAAGGTTGGCACCGTGACCCGTGCTCAGCTGGAAGAAATCGCGAAAACCAAAAACGCGGATCTGACTGCAGCTGATATGGACGCAGCCGTGCGTACTATCGCCGGTTCTGCTCGTAGCATGGGCCTTAACGTGGAGGGTGTGTAATGGCTAAGTTGACCAAACGTCAAAAGGCTATCGCCGACAAAATCGAAGCTGGCAAGTCCTACAACTTTGTAGACGCTGCTGCTCTGTTGGCTGAGCTGTCGACTGTCAAGTTCAGCGAGTCCTTCGACGTTGCTGTAAACCTGGGCGTTGACCCGCGTAAATCTGATCAGGTCGTTCGTAGCGCTACTGTGCTGCCACACGGTACTGGCAAGACTGTTCGCGTTGCAGTGTTCACCCAGGGTCCAGCTGCTGAGGCCGCTCTGGCTGCCGGCGCTGACCGTGTAGGTATGGACGATCTGGCTGCCGAAATGAAAGGCGGCGACCTGAACTATGACGTAGTTATCGCATCCCCGGATGCAATGCGCGTTGTTGGTCAGTTGGGTCAGATCCTCGGTCCACGTGGCCTGATGCCTAACCCTAAAGTCGGCACCGTAACTCCAGACGTAGCTACCGCGGTTAAAAACGCCAAGGCTGGTCAGGTTCGTTATCGCACCGACAAAAACGGCATCATCCACACTTCCGTTGGCAAAGTCGGTTTCGACGCTGTCAAGCTGAAGGAAAACGTTGAAGCCCTGATCGCTGATCTGAAGCGTATCAAGCCAGCTTCCTCGAAAGGCATTTACGTCAAGCGCGTTACCCTGAGCACCACCATGGGTCCAGGTCTGGTCATCGACCAAGGCTCGCTCGACGCGTAAGACAAAGGTTGGCGCAAGTGATTGCGCCAATTGAAAGATTGGGGTCCCTGCCTGGCGGGGGCTATCCAAGACCGTAGGCGACGCAAGTCTTAAACCTCAAGCCTACGCAGATGGTGCTCCCGGTTCCTTACCGAATCAGACACCAAAACGACATCCGGCTTCGGTTGGATGAAACGGTAACAAGCAGGAGTTAAACCCGTGGCAATTAAACTCGAAGACAAGAAGGCCATCGTCGCTGAAGTCAACGAGGCTGCCAATGTTGCCCTGTCTGCTGTTGTGGCTGATGCCCGCGGCGTGACAGTTGGCGCTATGACCGGACTCCGTAAAGAGGCTCGTGAAGCTGGCGTTTACGTACGTGTTGTACGTAACACCCTGCTCAAGCGCGCCGTTGCTGGCACTCAATATGACGTGCTCAACGACGTGTTCACTGGCCCGACCTTGATTGCATTCTCCAAAGAACATCCGGGCGCTGCTGCTCGTATCTTCAAAGAGTTCGCAAAAGGTCAGGATAAGTTCGAGATCAAGGCAGCTGCGTTCGAGGGCAAGTTCCTCGCAGCTAATCAGATCGACGTACTGGCAAGTCTGCCGACCCGTGACGAAGCAATTTCTCAGCTGATGAGCGTGATTCAAGGCGCAACCAGCAAATTGGCTCGTACTCTGGCGGCCCTTCGCGACCAGAAAGAAGCTGCCGCAGCCTAAGGCTGAGCGACTCCTTTCAGCGTTTATTGTTTATTTCGATGGCCGCGTAGGCTGTCACCCCAATACAGGAATTTATAGTCATGTCTCTGACTAACGACCAAATCATCGAAGCAATCGGCGAAAAATCCGTTCTGGAAATCGTTGAGCTGATCAAGGCCATGGAAGAGAAGTTCGGCGTTTCCGCTGCCGCTGCTTCCGCTGGTCCAGCTGCTGTTGCTGCCGTTGCTGAAGAGCAAACTGAATTCAACGTCATGCTGCTGGAAGCTGGCGAGAAGAAAGTTAACGTGATCAAGGCAGTACGTGAACTGACCGGTCTGGGCTTGAAAGAAGCCAAGGCTGTAGTTGACGGCGCTCCTGGCGTGGTTCTGGAAGCTGTATCGAAAGACGCAGCTGACAAAGCCAAAGCCACTCTGGAAGAAGCAGGCGCTAAAGTCGAGCTGAAGTAAGCATCGACTTTGCGTCTCCAGCCCGAGCGTTAAGCGAAAGGCTGATGGCTGGTGGCTCTTGCCACCGGCCTTTTTCCGTTATTGGCAGCCGACTGGGTCGGTGCTGATAACGAGCTGTAACCACCCGATGCGGTGGGGCAAACCATGGGGTTTGCACGATTTTCTGGCTGCTCCCGTCGGGAGGGGCCAAACAAGCAGGTGACCAAGCTGGGGAACGCTGATGGCTTACTCATATACTGAGAAAAAACGTATCCGCAAGGACTTTAGCAAGTTGCCGGACGTCATGGATGTGCCGTACCTCCTGGCCATCCAGCTGGATTCGTATCGTGAATTCTTGCAAGCGGGAGCGACTAAAGATCAGTTCCGCGACGTGGGCCTGCATGCGGCCTTCAAATCCGTTTTCCCGATCATCAGCTACTCCGGCAATGCTGCGCTGGAGTACGTCGGTTATCGCCTGGGCGAACCGGCATTTGATGTCAAAGAATGCGTATTGCGCGGTGTAACTTACGCCGTACCTTTGCGGGTAAAAGTGCGCCTGATCATTTTCGACAAAGAATCGTCGAACAAAGCGATCAAGGACATCAAAGAGCAAGAAGTCTACATGGGTGAAATCCCCCTGATGACTGAGAACGGTACCTTCGTAATCAACGGTACCGAGCGTGTAATCGTTTCCCAGCTGCACCGTTCCCCGGGCGTGTTCTTCGACCACGACCGTGGCAAGACGCACAGCTCCGGTAAACTGCTGTACTCCGCGCGCATCATTCCTTACCGCGGTTCGTGGTTGGACTTCGAGTTCGACCCGAAAGACTGCGTGTTCGTGCGTATCGACCGTCGTCGCAAGCTGCCGGCATCCGTGCTGCTGCGCGCACTCGGCTATACCACCGAAGAAGTGCTGGACGCGTTCTACACCACCAACGTTTTCCACCTGAGCGGCGAAACCCTCAGTCTGGAACTGATTGCTTCGCGTCTGCGTGGTGAAATCGCTGTTCTTGATATTCAGGACGAGAAAGGCAAGGTCATCGTTGAGGCGGGTCGTCGTATTACTGCGCGCCACATCAACCAGATCGAAAAAGCCGGTCTCAAGACCTTGGAAGTGCCTCTGGACTACGTCCTGGGTCGCACTACCGCCAAGGCCATCGTGCATCCGGCAACCGGCGAAATCCTGGCAGAGTGCAACACCGAGCTGAACACCGAGATCCTGGCAAAAATTGCCAAGGCTCAGGTTGTTCGCATCGAAACTCTGTACACCAACGATATCGACTGCGGTCCGTTCGTCTCCGACACTCTGAAGATCGACTCCACCAGCAACCAATTGGAAGCGCTGGTCGAGATCTATCGCATGATGCGACCAGGCGAGCCGCCAACCAAAGACGCTGCCGAGACTCTGTTCAACAACCTGTTCTTCAGCCCTGAGCGCTATGACCTGTCTGCGGTCGGCCGGATGAAGTTCAACCGTCGTATCGGTCGTACCGAGATCGAAGGTTCGGGCGTGTTGTGCAAGGAAGACATCGTCGCGGTACTGAAGACTCTGGTCGACATCCGTAACGGTAAAGGCATCGTCGATGACATCGACCACCTGGGTAACCGTCGTGTTCGCTGCGTAGGCGAAATGGCCGAGAACCAGTTCCGCGTTGGCCTGGTACGTGTTGAGCGTGCGGTCAAAGAGCGTCTGTCGATGGCTGAAAGCGAAGGCCTGATGCCGCAAGACCTGATCAACGCCAAGCCAGTGGCTGCGGCGGTGAAAGAGTTCTTCGGTTCCAGCCAGCTTTCCCAGTTCATGGACCAGAACAACCCGCTGTCCGAGATCACCCACAAGCGTCGTGTGTCTGCACTCGGCCCTGGCGGTTTGACTCGTGAGCGTGCTGGCTTTGAAGTTCGTGACGTACACCCGACTCACTACGGTCGTGTATGCCCGATTGAAACGCCGGAAGGTCCGAACATCGGCCTGATCAACTCCCTGGCCGCTTATGCGCGCACCAACCAGTACGGCTTCCTCGAGAGCCCGTACCGTGTGGTGAAAGACGCTCTGGTCACCGACGAGATCGTGTTCCTGTCCGCCATCGAAGAAGCTGATCACGTGATCGCTCAGGCTTCGGCCACGATGAACGACAAGAAAATGCTGGTCGACGAATTGGTAGCTGTTCGTCACTTGAACGAGTTCACCGTCAAGGCGCCGGAAGACGTCACCCTGATGGACGTTTCGCCGAAGCAGGTTGTTTCTGTTGCAGCGTCGCTGATCCCGTTCCTCGAGCACGATGACGCCAACCGTGCGTTGATGGGTTCGAACATGCAGCGTCAAGCTGTACCAACCCTGCGCGCTGACAAGCCGCTGGTCGGTACCGGCATGGAGCGTAACGTAGCTCGTGACTCCGGCGTTTGCGTCGTGGCTCGTCGTGGCGGCGTTATCGATTCCGTCGACGCCAGCCGTATCGTGGTTCGTGTTGCTGATGATGAAGTTGAGACCGGTGAAGCTGGTGTCGACATCTACAACCTGACCAAATACACCCGCTCCAACCAGAACACCTGCATCAACCAGCGTCCGCTGGTGCGTAAAGGTGATCGGGTTCAGCGTAGCGACATCATGGCTGACGGCCCGTCCACCGACATGGGTGAACTGGCGCTGGGTCAGAACATGCGCATCGCGTTCATGGCCTGGAACGGTTACAACTTCGAAGACTCCATCTGCCTGTCGGAACGAGTTGTTCAAGAAGATCGCTTTACCACGATCCACATTCAGGAACTGACCTGTGTGGCACGTGACACCAAGCTTGGGCCAGAGGAAATCACTGCAGACATCCCGAACGTGGGTGAAGCTGCACTGAACAAGCTGGACGAAGCCGGTATCGTTTACGTAGGTGCTGAAGTTGGCGCAGGCGACATTCTGGTCGGTAAGGTCACTCCGAAAGGCGAGACCCAACTGACTCCAGAAGAGAAGCTGTTGCGTGCCATCTTCGGTGAAAAAGCCAGCGACGTTAAAGACACCTCCCTGCGCGTGCCTACCGGCACCAAGGGTACCGTCATCGACGTACAGGTCTTCACCCGCGACGGCGTTGAGCGTGATGCTCGTGCACTGTCGATCGAGAAGACTCAACTCGACGAGATCCGCAAGGACCTGAACGAAGAGTTCCGTATCGTTGAAGGCGCAACTTTCGAACGTCTGCGTTCCGCTCTGGTAGGCCACAAGGCTGAAGGCGGCGCCGGCCTGAAGAAAGGTCAGGACATCACCGACGAAGTTCTCGACGGTCTTGAGCATGGTCAGTGGTTCAAACTGCGCATGGCTGAAGATGCTCTGAACGAGCAGCTCGAGAAGGCTCAGGCCTACATCGTTGATCGCCGCCGTCTGCTGGACGACAAGTTCGAAGACAAGAAGCGCAAACTGCAGCAGGGCGATGACCTGGCTCCAGGCGTGCTGAAAATCGTCAAGGTTTACCTGGCAATCCGTCGCCGCATCCAGCCGGGCGACAAGATGGCCGGTCGTCACGGTAACAAAGGTGTGGTCTCCGTGATCATGCCGGTTGAAGACATGCCGCACGATGCCAATGGCACCCCGGTCGACGTCGTCCTCAACCCGTTGGGCGTACCGTCGCGTATGAACGTTGGTCAGATCCTTGAAACCCACCTCGGCCTCGCGGCCAAAGGTCTGGGCGAGAAGATCAACCGGATGATCGAAGAGCAGCGCAAAGTCGCCGAGCTTCGTAAATTCCTCGACGAGATCTACAACCAGATCGGCGGTCGTAACGAAGATCTGGATAGCTTCTCCGACCAGGAAATCCTGGATCTGGCGAAGAACCTGCGTGGCGGCGTTCCAATGGCCACTCCAGTGTTCGACGGTGCCAAGGAAAGCGAAATCAAGGCCATGCTGAAACTGGCTGACTTGCCAGAAAGCGGCCAGATGCAGCTGACCGACGGCCGTACCGGCAACAAGTTCGAGCGCCCGGTTACTGTTGGCTACATGTACATGCTGAAGCTGAACCACTTGGTAGACGACAAGATGCACGCTCGTTCTACCGGTTCGTACAGCCTGGTTACCCAGCAGCCGCTGGGTGGTAAGGCACAGTTCGGTGGTCAGCGTTTCGGGGAGATGGAGGTCTGGGCACTGGAAGCATACGGTGCTGCTTACACTCTGCAAGAAATGCTCACAGTGAAGTCGGACGATGTGAACGGCCGTACCAAGATGTACAAAAACATCGTGGACGGCGATCACCGTATGGAGCCGGGCATGCCCGAGTCTTTCAACGTGTTGATCAAGGAAATTCGTTCCCTCGGCATCGATATCGATCTGGAAACCGAATAACACGTGACGCGAATCGAGAGCGGGGCAGGATTGCCCGCTCTCTGCTCCGCCAGGAGGAAAGGCCTTGAAAGACCTACTGAATTTGCTGAAAAACCAGGGTCAAGTCGAAGAGTTCGACGCCATCCGTATTGGATTGGCATCGCCTGAGATGATCCGTTCGTGGTCGTTCGGTGAAGTTAAAAAGCCGGAAACGATCAACTACCGTACGTTCAAACCAGAACGTGACGGCCTGTTCTGCGCCAAGATCTTTGGCCCGGTAAAGGATTACGAGTGCCTGTGCGGTAAGTACAAGCGCTTGAAGCACCGTGGTGTGATCTGCGAGAAGTGTGGCGTTGAAGTCGCACTGGCCAAAGTTCGTCGTGAGCGCATGGCGCACATCGAACTGGCTTCGCCGGTTGCTCACATCTGGTTCCTGAAATCGCTGCCGTCGCGTATCGGTTTGCTGATGGACATGACCCTGCGTGATATCGAACGCGTTCTCTACTTCGAGAGCTACGTCGTTATCGACCCAGGCATGACCACCCTTGAAAAAGGTCAGCTGCTGAACGACGAGCAGTACTTCGAAGCGCTGGAAGAGTTCGGCGACGATTTCGATGCCCGCATGGGTGCCGAAGCTGTCCGCGAACTGCTGCACGCTATCGATCTGGAACACGAGATTGGCCGTCTGCGCGAAGAAATTCCGCAAACCAACTCCGAAACCAAAATCAAGAAGCTGTCCAAGCGTCTGAAGTTGATGGAAGCCTTCCAGGGTTCCGGCAACCTTCCAGAATGGATGGTGCTGACCGTTCTGCCGGTTCTGCCGCCAGATCTGCGTCCACTGGTCCCGCTGGATGGCGGTCGCTTCGCGACTTCCGACCTCAACGATCTGTATCGTCGAGTGATCAACCGTAACAACCGCTTGAAGCGCCTGCTTGATCTGTCCGCTCCGGACATCATCGTGCGCAACGAAAAGCGTATGTTGCAGGAAGCTGTCGATGCACTGCTCGATAACGGTCGTCGTGGCCGCGCTATCACCGGTTCGAACAAGCGTCCTCTGAAATCCCTGGCTGACATGATCAAGGGTAAACAAGGTCGTTTCCGTCAGAACTTGCTCGGTAAGCGTGTTGACTACTCCGGTCGTTCGGTAATTACCGTAGGTCCGACCCTGCGTCTGCACCAGTGCGGTCTGCCGAAGAAGATGGCTCTCGAGCTGTTCAAGCCGTTCATTTTCGGCAAGCTGGAAATGCGTGGTCTCGCGACCACCATCAAAGCTGCCAAGAAAATGGTCGAGCGCGAACTGCCAGAGGTTTGGGACGTTCTCGCTGAAGTGATCCGTGAACACCCGGTTCTCCTCAACCGTGCACCGACCCTTCACCGTCTGGGCATCCAGGCGTTTGAACCGGTACTGATCGAAGGTAAAGCTATCCAGCTGCACCCTCTGGTCTGTGCTGCGTACAACGCCGACTTCGACGGCGACCAAATGGCCGTTCACGTACCGCTGACACTGGAAGCCCAGTTGGAAGCGCGTGCGTTGATGATGTCGACCAACAACATTCTGTCGCCAGCCAACGGTGAGCCAATCATCGTTCCGTCGCAGGACGTTGTATTGGGTCTGTACTACATGACTCGTGAAGCGATCAACGCCAAGGGCGAAGGTCGTGTGTTCGCGGATCTGCAAGAAGTTGACCGTGTGTTCCGTGCCGGCGAAGCCGCACTGCACGCTAAAGTCAAAGTGCGGATCCACGAAACCGTTAACGATCGTGATGGCGGCAGCGTCAAGAACACTCGTATCGTCGACACCACTGTCGGCCGTGCGCTGTTGTTCCAGGTTGTTCCACCTGGCCTGTCGTACGACGTCGTCAACCAGCCGATGAAGAAAAAGGCGATCTCCAAGCTGATCAACCAGTGCTACCGCGTGGTTGGTTTGAAAGAGACCGTGATCTTCGCTGACCAGTTGATGTACACCGGTTTTGCCTATTCGACCATTTCTGGCGTTTCCATCGGCGTTAACGACTTCGTTATCCCGGATGAAAAAGCCCGCATCATCAATGCTGCTACTGATGAAGTGAAAGAGATCGAAAGTCAGTACGCCTCCGGCCTGGTAACCCAGGGCGAGAAGTACAACAAAGTGATCGACCTTTGGTCCAAGGCGAACGACGAAGTTTCCAAGGCGATGATGGCCAACCTCTCGAAAGAGAAAGTCATCGACCGTCATGGCGTCGAAGTCGATCAAGAGTCCTTCAACTCGATGTACATGATGGCCGACTCGGGCGCACGGGGTTCTGCTGCGCAGATCCGTCAGCTCGCCGGTATGCGTGGCCTGATGGCCAAGCCGGACGGTTCCATCATCGAAACGCCGATTACTGCGAACTTCCGTGAAGGTTTGAGCGTACTTCAGTACTTCATCTCTACTCACGGTGCTCGTAAAGGTTTGGCGGATACCGCGTTGAAAACTGCGAACTCCGGTTACCTGACTCGTCGTCTGGTAGACGTGGCGCAGGATCTGGTTGTGACCGAGATCGATTGCGGCACCGAGCACGGCCTGGTAATGACTCCGCACATTGAAGGCGGTGACGTTGTTGAGCCACTGGGTGAGCGCGTATTGGGTCGAGTTATCGCCCGTGACGTGTTCAAGCCAGGTACCGAAGAAATCATCGTTCCTGCCGGCACATTGGTAGACGAGAAGTGGGTCGAGTTCATCGAGCTGAACAGCATCGATGAAGTGATCGTGCGTTCGCCGATCAGCTGCGAAACCCGCTACGGCATCTGCGCCAAGTGCTACGGCCGTGACTTGGCTCGTGGTCACCAGGTGAACATCGGTGAAGCGGTCGGCGTTATCGCTGCCCAGTCCATCGGTGAGCCGGGTACCCAGCTGACCATGCGTACGTTCCACATCGGTGGTGCGGCAAGCCGGACCTCCGCTGCTGACAGCGTTCAGGTGAAGAATGGCGGTACTGTCCGTCTGCACAACCTGAAACACGTTGAGCGAGTGGATGGTTGCCTGGTTGCTGTGTCCCGTTCCGGTGAGCTGGCAATCGCTGATGACTTCGGTCGTGAGCGCGAGCGTTACAAGCTGCCGTACGGTGCTGTGATTTCGGTTAAAGAAGGTGACAAGGTCGACGCTGGCGCAATCGTGGCCAAGTGGGATCCGCACACTCACCCAATCGTTACCGAAATGAAAGGTACCGTGACCTACGTGGGCATGGAAGAAGGCATCACGATCAAGCGTCAGACAGACGAATTGACCGGTATGACCAACATTGAAGTACTCGACGCGAAAGATCGTCCAGCTGCCGGTAAAGACATCCGTCCTGCCGTGAAGATGGTTGGCGTCGATGGCAAGGATCTGCTGTTGCCAGGTACCGACGTACCGGCTCAGTACTTCCTGCCGGCTAACGCCTTGGTCGGTGTAGCGGATGGTGTGCAGGTTGCGATCGGTGATGTTATCGCCCGTATCCCGCAAGAAACTTCGAAGACCCGTGACATCACCGGTGGTCTGCCGCGTGTTGCCGACTTGTTCGAAGCCCGTCGTCCGAAAGAAGCCTCGATTCTGGCTGAAGTCAGCGGCACCATCGCGTTCGGTAAAGAGACCAAAGGCAAGCGCCGTCTGGTCATTACCCCGAACGACGGTAGCGATCCGTACGAAGAGCTGATTCCGAAGTGGCGTCACCTGAACGTCTTCGAAGGCGAACAGGTAAACCGCGGCGAAGTTATCTCCGACGGCCCGAGCGATCCACACGACATCCTGCGTCTGCTGGGTGTGAGTGCGCTGGCCAAGTACATCGTGAACGAGATCCAGGACGTTTATCGTCTGCAAGGCGTGAAGATCAACGATAAGCACATCGAGACCATCCTGCGTCAGATGCTGCGTAAAGTTGAAATCGCTGAATCCGGCGATTCCACTTTCATCAAGGGCGACCAGATGGAATTGACTCACGTTCTGGTAGAGAACGAGCGTCTGGCGGGCGACGAGAAGTTCGTTTCCAAGTTCACTCGCGTGCTGTTGGGTATCACCAAGGCGTCGTTGTCCACCGAATCGTTCATCTCGGCGGCTTCCTTCCAGGAAACCACCCGTGTACTGACCGAAGCGGCGGTAACCGGCAAGCGCGATTACCTGCGCGGCCTGAAAGAAAACGTAGTCGTGGGTCGTCTGATCCCGGCCGGTACCGGTCTGGCTTACCACAGCGAGCGCAAGCGTCGCCGTGATGCTGACAAACCGTTGCGCGTGAGCGCCAGTGAAGTGGAAGCTGCACTGACCGAAGCACTGAACTCGAGCGGTAACTGAGTTCTGCGGTAAATGAGCGTGGGGCCCCGGTCTAACCGTTCATCGAATCAAGACAATTTGTCGAGGTTGGATGAGCGGGGAGGTCGGGGCCTTGCCTTGACTGGGGACAAGATCCTCTTTAGACTCTTGTACCCCTAAATTTGGCGGGAATTCGTTCCTGCCATTTTGCTTTTCTTGCAAGACAATAGCGTCGCAAGACAACAGTGGAGCTAGTAGATGGCAACTATCAACCAGCTGGTACGTCAGCCGCGTAAGCGTATCGTCGAGAAATCCGACGTACCTGCGCTGCAGAACTGCCCGCAACGTCGTGGCGTATGCACCCGTGTGTATACCACCACGCCGAAAAAACCTAACTCGGCACTGCGTAAAGTATGCCGTGTGCGTCTGACCAACGGTTTCGAGGTTTCCTCGTACATCGGCGGTGAAGGCCACAACCTGCAAGAGCACAGCGTGGTACTGATCCGCGGCGGTCGTGTAAAAGACTTGCCAGGTGTTCGTTACCACACCGTACGCGGTTCTTTGGATACTTCCGGCGTTAAAGGTCGTAACCAGGGTCGTTCGAAGTACGGTACCAAGAAGCCTAAGTAGTAGCGGCTTTTTGTAAGAACTGATTTTCTATTTTTCTGAGTCGATAAGAGTAAGGTCGGAGGCGTCCCGAAAGGGCACCGATTCCGAGCGAACCTGAAGACCGTTTGAGGGCTTATCCATGCCAAGAAGACGCGTAGCAGCCAAGCGCGAAGTGCTTGACGATCCAAAATACGGAAGCCAAATTCTGGCCAAGTTCATGAACCACGTTATGGAAAGCGGCAAGAAAGCCGTTGCCGAGCGTATCGTTTATGGCGCGCTGGAAAAGGTTAAAGAACGCAAGAACAGCGACCCCCTGGAAATCTTCGAGAAAGCTCTCGACGCCATCGCTCCGCTGGTCGAAGTAAAGTCGCGCCGTGTAGGCGGTGCTACTTACCAGGTTCCGGTCGAAGTTCGTCCGTCCCGTCGTAACGCCCTGGCAATGCGCTGGTTGGTAGACTTCGCCCGCAAGCGCGGCGAGAAGTCTATGGCTCTGCGTTTGGCTGGCGAACTGTTGGACGCTGCTGAAGGTAAAGGTGCTGCTGTTAAGAAGCGTGAAGACGTGCACCGTATGGCCGAAGCCAACAAAGCTTTCTCGCACTACCGCTTCTAATTTCAGCTTCACTAATTTTGCGAGGGCTTTATGGCTCGTACTACTCCGATTAGTCGCTACCGTAACATCGGTATCGTCGCTCACGTGGATGCTGGTAAAACCACCACCACCGAGCGCGTCCTTTTTTACACTGGCAAAAGTCACAAGATGGGCGAGGTGCATGACGGCGCCGCGACCACAGACTGGATGGTTCAGGAGCAGGAGCGTGGTATTACCATTACTTCTGCTGCTATTACCGCCTTCTGGCAGGGTTCCGAGAAGCAGCACAAAGACCAATACCGCTTCAACGTAATCGATACCCCGGGCCACGTTGACTTCACTATTGAAGTTGAACGTTCCCTGCGTGTACTCGACGGCGCGGTCGTTGTGTTCTGTGGTACTTCGGGCGTTGAGCCTCAGTCGGAAACCGTATGGCGTCAAGCCAACAAATACGGCGTTCCACGTCTTGTTTACGTAAACAAGATGGACCGTGCTGGTGCGAACTTCCTGCGCGTGATCGGTCAGATCAAACAGCGTCTGGGTCACACCCCGGTGCCAATCCAGTTGGCTATCGGTTCCGAAGACAACTTCCAAGGTCAGATCGATCTGATGGCTATGGAAGCTGTTTACTGGAACGATTCCGACAAAGGTATGGTTCCAGTTCGTAAGCCTATCCCTGCTGAACTGCAGGAACTGGCTGACGAGTGGCGCGGCAACATGGTTGAGGCTGCGGCCGAAGCCAGCGAAGAGCTGATGAACAAGTACCTCGAAGGTGAAGAACTCACCAACGCGGAAATCAAGGCCGCTCTGCGTCAGCGTACTATCGCTGGTGAGATCGTCTTGGCTGTTTGCGGTTCTTCCTTCAAGAACAAGGGCGTTCCCCTGGTTCTCGACGCCGTTATCGATTACCTGCCTGCTCCAACTGATATTCCTGCCATCAAGGGTACTGACCCGGATGACGAGGAAAAGCAGATGGAACGTCATGCAAACGATGACGAGCCGTTCTCGGCTCTGGCGTTCAAGATCGCTACTGACCCATTCGTGGGTACCTTGACCTTCGTCCGCGTTTACTCGGGCGTGTTGAACTCCGGCGACGGCGTGATCAACTCGGTTAAAGGCAAGAAAGAGCGCGTGGGTCGTATGGTGCAAATGCACGCAAACGCCCGTGAAGAAATCAAGGAAGTACGCGCTGGTGACATCGCGGCCTTGATCGGCATGAAGGACGTCACCACTGGCGAAACCTTGTGCAGCGCTGACAAGCCAATCATCCTGGTTCGTATGGACTTCCCGGAGCCGGTTATTTCGGTTGCCGTTGAGCCTAAGACCAAGGATGACCAGGAAAAAATGGGTATCGCACTGGGCAAACTTGCTCAGGAAGATCCATCTTTCCGCGTCAAGACTGATGAAGAGACTGGTCAAACGATCATCTCCGGCATGGGCGAGCTTCACCTGGACATCCTGGTTGACCGGATGCGCCGTGAGTTCAACGTCGAAGCCAACATCGGCAAGCCTCAGGTTTCGTATCGTGAGCGCATCACGAAGAACTGTGAAATCGAAGGCAAGTTCGTTCGCCAGTCCGGCGGTCGTGGTCAGTTCGGCCACTGCTGGATCCGTTTTGCTCCTGCTGACGAAGGTCAGGAAGGTCTGCAATTCGTGAACGAAGTAGTGGGTGGTGTGGTTCCTAAGGAATACATCCCGGCTATCCAGAAGGGTATCGAAGAGCAGATGAAGAACGGCGTTGTTGCCGGCTATCCGCTGATCGGCCTGAAGGCTACTGTGTTTGATGGTTCCTACCACGACGTCGACTCCAACGAGATGGCGTTTAAGGTGGCTGCTTCCATGGCTACCAAGCAACTGGCCCAGAAGGGCGGTGGTGAGTTGCTTGAACCAATCATGGCAGTAGAGGTTGTTACACCTGAAGACTATATGGGTGACGTGATGGGCGACCTTAACCGTCGTCGCGGCATGATCCTGGGTATGGAAGACACGGTTTCCGGCAAAGTAATTCGTGCCGAGGTTCCGCTGGGTGAGATGTTCGGTTATGCGACCGACGTCCGTTCCATGTCCCAAGGTCGCGCAAGCTACTCTATGGAATTCAAAAAATACAATACGGCTCCGTCGCACATCGTCGAAACCGTTACCAAAAAACAAGGCTGATTCAGCCCCTTTAGGCTAGGAGTTAATTGTCGTGGCTAAAGAAAAATTTGACCGTACCCTCCCGCACGTCAACGTTGGCACCATTGGTCACGTTGACCACGGTAAAACCACGCTGACCGCTGCTCTGACTCGCGTCTGCTCCGAAGTTTTCGGTTCGGCTGTTGTTGCTTTCGATAAAATCGACAGCGCTCCAGAAGAAAAGGCTCGTGGTATCACCATCAACACCGCACACGTTGAATACAACTCGTTGATCCGTCACTACGCTCACGTTGACTGCCCAGGTCACGCTGACTATGTGAAGAACATGATCACCGGTGCTGCTCAAATGGACGGCGCTATCCTGGTTTGTTCGGCCGCTGATGGTCCGATGCCACAAACCCGTGAGCACATCCTGCTGTCCCGTCAGGTTGGCGTTCCGTACATCGTTGTCTTCCTGAACAAGGCTGACATGGTTGACGACGCTGAGCTGCTGGAACTGGTTGAGATGGAGGTGCGCGATCTGCTGAGCACTTACGACTTCCCAGGTGACGACACTCCGATCATCATCGGTTCGGCTCTGATGGCTCTGAACGGCCAAGACGACAACGAAATGGGCACCACTGCCGTTCGTAAACTGGTTGAGACTCTGGACAGCTACATCCCAGATCCAGTCCGTGTTATCGACAAGCCGTTCCTGATGCCAATCGAAGACGTATTCTCGATCTCCGGTCGCGGTACTGTTGTAACTGGCCGTATCGAGCGCGGTATCGTCAAGGTTCAGGATCCACTGGAAATCGTTGGTCTGCGTGACACTACCGTCACCACCTGCACCGGTGTTGAAATGTTCCGTAAGCTGCTCGACGAAGGTCGTGCTGGCGAGAACTGCGGCGTGCTGCTGCGCGGCACCAAGCGTGACGACGTTGAGCGTGGCCAGGTTCTGGTCAAGCCAGGTTCGGTTAAGCCGCACACTACCTTCGAAGCCGAAGTGTACGTGTTGAGCAAAGAAGAAGGCGGTCGTCACACCCCGTTCTTCAAAGGCTACCGTCCACAGTTCTACTTCCGGACCACTGACGTGACCGGTAACTGCGAACTGCCGGAAGGCGTTGAAATGGTAATGCCAGGCGACAACATCAAAATGGTTGTCACCCTGATCAAAACCATCGCAATGGAAGATGGTCTGCGTTTCGCTATTCGTGAAGGCGGTCGTACCGTCGGCGCTGGCGTCGTAGCCAAAATCATCGCTTAATAAGTGATGACTTGAAAAAGCCCCCGCCTAGCGGGGGCTTTTTTATTGGGTTGACACTGTAGTAGCCCGTCTATAGAATTGCGCCTCCTTTTAACGGGCGTATTGCGCTCGCTGGGAATAGCAGCCGGAGTCTGAAATCCAATGCAAAATCAGCAAATCCGTATCAGGTTGAAGGCTTTTGACCATCGCCTGATCGACCAATCCACCCAGGAAATCGTGGAAACCGCGAAACGTACTGGTGCTCAAGTGCGTGGTCCTATTCCACTGCCTACCCGCAAAGAGCGGTTCACCGTTCTGGTCTCCCCGCACGTCAACAAAGACGCGCGTGACCAGTACGAGATCCGTACTCACAAGCGCGTTCTGGACATCGTCCAGCCAACGGATAAAACCGTTGACGCTCTTATGAAGCTCGACCTTGCGGCCGGTGTGGAAGTACAGATCAGCCTCGGCTAAGACTCGGTCTTAGTCGTGTAACGCTCTGAAATGGGCGGCCATAGCGGGTGAAAGCCCCGTACACTCATGAGGTTTACAACATGACTATTGGTGTAGTCGGTCGTAAATGCGGTATGACCCGTATTTTCACCGAAGAAGGTGTCTCCATTCCGGTCACGGTCATTGAGATCGAACCGAATCGCGTCACCCAGTTCAAAACTGAAGAGACCGATGGCTATCGTGCAGTGCAAGTCACTGTAGGTGAGCGTCGTGCCTCGCGTGTTACAGCTGCTCAAGCTGGCCACTTCGCTAAAGCGAACGTTGCCGCTGGTCGTACCGTAATGGAATTCCGTCTTGAAGAAGGCGAGTACCAGGCCGGCGATCTGATCAACGCTGAAATCTTCGCCGCTGGTCAACTGGTTGATGTAACCGGTCAGTCCAAGGGTAAAGGCTTCCAGGGTACGATCAAGCGTTGGAACTTCCGCGGGCAAGATAATACGCACGGTAACTCCGTGTCCCACCGCGTTCCAGGCTCTATCGGCCAGTGCCAGACTCCTGGTCGTGTATTCAAGGGCAAAAAAATGTCCGGTCATATGGGCGCTGAGCGCGTGACCGTGCAGTCCCTCGAAGTAGTGCGCGTGGACGCTGAACGCAATCTGTTGTTGGTCAAGGGCGCTGTTCCTGGCGCTACTGGCGGCAACTTGGTTGTACGTCCAGCAGCCAAGGCTCGCGGTTAAGGGGAAGCTGACATGCAATTAAATGTAAATGACGCTCAAGCGATCGAAGTTTCCGAACTGACATTTGGCGGCGAATTCAACGAGACGCTCGTTCACCAAGCAGTCGTGGCCTACATGGCCGGCGGCCGTCAAGGTAGCAAGCAGCAAAAGACCCGTTCCGACGTTCGTGGTGGCGGTAAGCGCCCTTGGCGTCAGAAAGGTACTGGCCGTGCTCGTGCCGGTACTATCCGTAGCCCAATCTGGCGTGGCGGCGGTACCACTTTCGCAGCTCGTCCTCAGGATCACACCCAGAAGCTGAACAAGAAGATGTATCGCGCAGCAATGCGTTCCATCCTTGCTGAGCTGGTGCGTACTGATCGTCTGGTTGTGGTTCAGGACTTCGCTGTTGATGCACCGAAGACCAAAGATCTGCTGAACAAACTGACCGGCATGGGCCTGACTGACGTCTTGATCGTGTCCGAAGTTGTTGATCAGAACCTGTACCTGGCTGCTCGTAACCTGCCACACGTTGATGTACGTGACGTGCAAGGTTCCGATCCAGTTAGTCTGATCGCATACGACAAGGTGTTGATCACCGTGTCGGCCGTGAAGAAATTCGAGGAGCTGCTGGGATGAACCAGGAACGCGTATTTAAAGTTCTGCTTGGCCCGCACGTTTCCGAAAAGGCTACGGTTCTGGCTGACAAGAAAGGCCAGTTCGTTTTCAAGGTTGCAACTGACGCAACCAAGCTGGAAATCAAGAAGGCCGTCGAAAGCCTGTTCAGCGTGAAAGTAGAGCGTGTTACTACCCTGAATGTTTTGGGTAAAAGCAAGCGCACTGCTCGCGGTCTGGGCAAGCGTAATGACTGGAAGAAGGCAGTTATCTCCCTTCAGCCAGGCCAAGATCTCGATTTCAGCAGCAGTGCTGAGTAAGGAAGGGGTGCATCATGGCAATCGTTAAATGCAAACCGACTTCCCCTGGCCGCCGTTTTGTGGTCAAGGTGGTCAACCAGGAGCTGCATAAAGGCGCTCCTCACGCACCGCTGCTCGAGAAAAAATCGAAGACTGGTGGTCGTAACAACAATGGTCGCATTACCACTCGTCACATCGGTGGTGGCCATAAGCAGCATTATCGTCTGGTCGATTTCCGTCGCAACGACAAAGATGGCATCTCTGCCACTGTCGAGCGTATTGAATACGATCCAAACCGTACTGCTCACATTGCTCTGCTGCTGTACGCAGATGGCGAGCGCCGCTACATCATCGCCCCTAAAGGCGTGAGTGCTGGCGACCAGCTGATCGCAGGTGCTTTGGCACCGATCAAGCCGGGCAACGCTCTTCAACTGCGTAACATTCCAGTTGGTAGCACCGTACACGGCATCGAATTGAAGCCAGGTAAAGGCGCGCAAATCGCTCGTTCCGCTGGTGCTTCGGCTCAGCTGATCGCTCGTGAAGGTGTCTACGTGACCCTGCGTCTGCGTTCTGGTGAGATGCGTAAAGTGCTGGCTGAATGCCGCGCGACCCTGGGTGAAGTCTCGAACTCCGAGCACAGCCTGCGTTCGCTGGGTAAAGCTGGTGCCAAACGCTGGCGTGGCGTTCGCCCAACCGTTCGTGGTGTTGCCATGAACCCGGTTGACCACCCACATGGTGGTGGTGAAGGTCGTACCTCTGGTGGTCGTCATCCGGTATCGCCATGGGGCTTCCCGACTAAGGGCGCGAAGACTCGTGGTAATAAGCGTACCGACAAAATGATCGTCCGTCGTCGCAAGTAAATAGAGGGATACGACAGTGCCACGTTCTCTGAAAAAAGGTCCTTTTATTGATCTTCACCTACTGAAGAAGATCGAAGTGGCGGCGGAAAAGAACGATCGCAAACCGGTGAAAACCTGGTCGCGTCGTTCGATGATCCTGCCACAAATGGTCGGTTTGACCATTGCAGTGCATAACGGTCGTCAACATGTTCCAGTTCTCGTGAACGAAGACATGGTCGGCCACAAACTAGGCGAGTTTGCCGGTACCCGCACATATCGTGGGCACGTGGCAGACAAGAAAGCCAAGCGTTAAGGGGTAAGGAACGATGGAAGTAGCCGCTAAGTTGTCGGGCGCTCGAATCTCCGCCCAGAAAGCCCGCTTGGTCGCCGACCAGATCCGCGGGAAGAAGGTGGGCGAAGCGCTCAACCTGTTGGCTTTCAGCAGTAAGAAAGCCGCCGAGATCATGAAGAAAGTGCTGGAGTCGGCCGTAGCCAACGCCGAGCATAACGAAGGCGCAGACGTTGATGACCTTAAAGTCAGCACCGTTTTCGTCAACGAAGGGCGTTCGCTGAAGCGAATCATGCCACGTGCCAAAGGCCGTGCTGATCGCATCGTCAAGCGGTCTTGCCATATCACTGTCAAGGTTGCTGACAAGTAACGGAGTCGAAGAGATGGGTCAGAAAGTACATCCCATTGGCATTCGCCTGGGAATCGTCAAGGAGCACACCTCCGTCTGGTACGCAGACGGTCGGACTTATGCGGACTATTTGTTCGCTGATCTGAAGGTGCGTGAGTATCTCCAAGACAAACTAAAAAGCGCGTCCGTAAGCCGTATCGATATCCATCGTCCGGCTCAAACTGCACGTATCACCATCCACACCGCTCGTCCAGGTATCGTTATCGGGAAGAAAGGTGAAGATGTTGAGAAACTGCGTCAGGACCTGACCAAGCAAATGGGTGTGCCTGTGCACATCAATATCGAAGAAATCCGCAAGCCGGAACTCGACGGTATGTTGGTTGCGCAGAGCGTAGCTCAGCAGCTGGAGCGCCGCGTAATGTTCCGTCGCGCTATGAAGCGCGCTGTACAGAACGCCATGCGCATTGGTGCCAAAGGCATCAAAATCCAAGTGAGCGGTCGTCTCGGCGGTGCTGAAATCGCACGTACTGAATGGTATCGCGAAGGTCGTGTGCCACTGCACACCCTGCGTGCCGACATCGACTATGCCAACTACGAAGCTCACACCACTTATGGTGTGATCGGTGTAAAGGTTTGGATCTTCAAGGGCGAAGTAATTGGTGGTCGCCAAGAAGAACTGAAACCACAAGCACCAGCGCCTCGTAAAAAAGCTGCTAAGTAAGGGGTACGCCAAATGTTGCAACCAAAGCGTACGAAGTTCCGCAAGCAGATGACAGGCCACAACCGTGGTCTGGCACAGCGCGGTAGCAAAGTCAGCTTCGGCGAGTTCGCGCTGAAGTCTGTAGCTCGTGGTCGTCTCACCGCTCGTCAGATCGAGTCAGCGCGTCGTGCACTGACCCGTCACGTTAAACGTGGCGGCAAGATCTGGATCCGTGTATTCCCGGACAAGCCTATTTCCAAGAAGCCACTCGAAGTTCGGATGGGTAAAGGTAAGGGTAGTGTGGAGTACTGGGTTGCCCAGATTCAGCCAGGCAAAGTCCTGTATGAAATCGAGGGCGTTTCTGAAGAGCTGGCGCGTGAGGCTTTTGCCCTGGCTGCTGCAAAGCTGCCGCTCGCCACCGCCTTTGTTAAACGGACGGTGATGTGATGAAAGCGAACGAACTTCGTGAAAAAGACGCGCCGCAGCTTAACGAGCAACTGCTCGGCCTGCTGCGCGACCAGTTCAATCTGCGCATGCAGAAAGCAACTGGCCAGTTGGGGCAGTCTCACCTGCTCCGGCAAGTTAAGCGTGACATCGCTCGCGTGAAGACTGTGCTCAAACAGCAGGCAGGTAAGTAATCATGGCTGAAGCCGAAAAAACCGTCCGTACGCTGACTGGCCGTGTTGTCAGCGACAAAATGGACAAGACCATCACCGTTCTGATCGAGCGTCGCGTTAAGCACCCGATCTACGGTAAATACGTTAAGCGTTCGACTAAGCTGCACGCGCACGACGAAACCAATCAGTGCCACATCGGCGACAAAGTCACTATTCGTGAAACTCGTCCTTTGGCCAAGACTAAGTCTTGGGCGCTGGTTGATGTTCTCGAACGCGCTGTGGAAGTCTAAGGACTAGGGGTCGGAGAAATTATATGATTCAGACTCAATCCATGCTCGATGTGGCCGATAACAGCGGCGCACGCCGCGTTATGTGCATCAAGGTGCTGGGTGGCTCCCATCGTCGTTACGCTGGTATCGGTGACATCATCAAAGTTACCGTCAAGGAAGCAATTCCTCGCGGTAAAGTGAAAAAAGGCCAAGTGATGACTGCTGTTGTAGTCCGCACTCGTCACGGCGTACGTCGTGCTGATGGCTCCATTATCCGCTTTGATGGCAACGCTGCTGTTCTTCTGAACAACAAGCAAGAGCCGATCGGCACCCGTATCTTTGGGCCAGTGACCCGTGAACTTCGTACTGAGAAGTTCATGAAGATCGTCTCGCTCGCCCCAGAAGTGCTGTAAGGAGATCCGACATGCAAAAGATTCGTCGTGACGACGAGATCATCGTGATCGCCGGCAAAGACAAAGGTAAGCGCGGTAAGGTGCTTAAGGTTCTCGCTAATAACCGTCTGGTTATCGGCGGTCTGAACCTGGTCAAGCGTCATACCAAGCCTAACCCGATGTCGGGCGTACAAGGCGGTATCGTCGAAAAAGAAGCTCCACTGGACGCTTCTAACGTCGCCATTTTCAACGGCGAAACCAACAAGGCTGATCGCGTTGGTTTCAAAGTAGAAGACGGCAAGAAAATTCGTGTCTTCAAGTCGACCCAAAAAGCGGTTGATGCTTGAACACTGCTAGGTAGAAGACCATGGCACGACTAAAAGAGATTTACTGGAAGGAAATCGCACCGAAACTTAAGGAAGAACTTAAGCTTTCGAACGTGATGGAAGTTCCACGCGTTACCAAAATCACCCTGAACATGGGTCTGGGCGAAGCGGTCGGTGACAAAAAAGTCATCGAGCACGCTGTTGCCGACCTGGAAAAGATCACCGGTCAGAAAGTCGTTGTGACTTACGCTCGGAAATCCATCGCTGGCTTTAAAGTCCGTGAAGGTTGGCCGATCGGCGTCAAAGTGACCCTGCGCCGTGAGCGTATGTACGAATTCCTGGATCGTCTGCTGTCGATCTCCCTGCCTCGGGTTCGCGACTTCCGCGGCCTGAATGCCAAGTCCTTCGATGGTCGTGGTAACTACAGCATGGGCGTTAAAGAGCAGATCATCTTCCCGGAAATCGACTACGACAAGATCGATGCTCTCCGCGGTCTGGACATTACCCTGACCACCACTGCCAAGAACGATGATGAAGGTCGCGCCCTGTTGCGTGCTTTCAAATTCCCGTTCCGCAACTGATTGGAGTAGGAAAATGGCCAAGATGAGCATGAAAAACCGCGAGCTGAAGCGTCAGCTCACGGTTGCCAAGTACGCCAAAAAGCGTGCAGCACTGAAAGCTATCATCGTTGATCTGAACGCAAGTCCAGAAGCGCGTTGGGAAGCTACAGTAGCTCTGCAGAAGCAGCCACGTGACGCAAGCGCCTCGCGCATGCGTAACCGCTGCCGCCTGACCGGTCGTCCACACGGCGTTTACCGCAAGTTCGGCCTCGGCCGTAACAAATTGCGTGAAGCTGCAATGCGTGGTGACGTACCTGGTCTGGTTAAAGCCAGCTGGTAAGCACTATCAAAGTCTCGGCGTTCGGTTTCGCAAGATACTGACCGCCGGTGACCTTGAACTTGAATCAAGCCCCTTTTGGGGCTTGATTCATTTGTGGGGTGTGTCTAGAATACCCGGCTCGCCTGAGCCCGTGCTTTTTTCGCGCGGAGGTTCTCGGCGAAGGTAGTAGCCGCAAGGCTTATTTTTTTGTATTAGGAGCGTCTAGCCCATGAGTATGCAGGACCCGTTAGCGGACATGCTAACTCGAATCCGTAATGCCCAGATGGCTGAAAAGTCCGTCGTAAGCATGCCATCTTCTACGTTGAAGGTAGCTGTTGCCAAAGTCCTGAAGGACGAAGGTTACATTGCGGGTTATCAGATCAGCAGCGAAACAAAACCACTGCTGTCTATCGAGCTGAAATACTTCGAAGGCCGTCCGGTTATCGAAGAAGTGAAGCGCGTTAGCCGTCCAGGCCTGCGTCAGTACAAGTCCGTCGATGATCTGCCAAAAGTTCGTGGCGGTCTCGGTGTGTCTATCGTCTCCACCAACAAAGGTGTGATGACGGATCGTGCTGCGCGCGCTGCCGGTGTCGGCGGCGAAGTTCTTTGCACTGTGTTCTAAGGGGGGATAAGCATGTCACGCGTCGCTAAGAACCCCGTTAAGCTGCCGGCCGGTGTCGAAGTAAAATTCGCAGGCCAACAGCTTTCGGTGAAGGGTGCCAAGGGCACTCTCGAACTGAACATCCATTCGTCCGTTGAGATTGTTGAAGAAGCTGGTGAGTTGCGTTTCGCTGCTCGCAATGGCGATCAACAAACTCGCGCAATGGCTGGTACCACTCGTGCGTTGGTAAACAACATGGTCCAAGGCGTAAGCCAAGGCTTCGAGCGCAAGCTCCAGCTGGTCGGTGTTGGTTACAAAGCGCAAGCAAAAGGCACAGTGCTGAACCTGGCTCTTGGCTTCTCGCACCCAGTGGATTATGAACTGCCGGAAGGCATCACCGCTGAGACTCCTAGCCAAACCGATATCCTGATCAAGGGCATCGATAAGCAGCTGGTAGGTCAAGTGGCCGCCGAGATCCGCGACTTCCGTCCACCAGAGCCGTACAAAGGCAAAGGTGTGCGCTACGCGGACGAAGTCGTCCGTCGTAAAGAAGCCAAGAAGAAGTAGGGCATAGCAAATGACCGACAAAAAAGTTACTCGACTGCGTCGCGCTCGCAAAGCACGCCTGAAAATGCACGAACTCGAAGTCGTGCGTCTCTGCGTGTTCCGCTCGTCGCAGCACATCTACGCCCAGGTCATTTCGGCCGACGGCAACAAAGTCCTGGCATCTGCCTCGACTTTGGATAAAGAACTGCGTGATGGCGCCACTGGCAACATCGACGCGGCCACTAAGGTTGGCCAGCTGGTCGCTACGCGTGCAAAAGCCGCTGGCGTCTCGCAGGTGGCTTTCGACCGCTCTGGCTTCAAGTACCATGGCCGCGTCAAGGCGCTGGCTGATGCTGCTCGTGAAGCTGGGCTGGAGTTCTAAGTTATGTCAAATAACGACCAAAAGCGCGACGAAGGCTACATTGAGAAGCTGGTTCAAGTTAACCGCGTAGCCAAAACCGTTAAAGGCGGCCGTATCTTCACTTTCACCGCGTTGACCGTGGTTGGTGATGGTAAAGGGCGTGTTGGCTTCGGCCGTGGCAAGTCACGTGAAGTGCCTGCTGCGATCCAGAAGGCAATGGAAGCTGCTCGTCGCAACATGATCCAAGTTGATCTGAACGGCACCACTCTGCAGTACGCAATGAAGTCCGGTCACGGCGCTTCGAAGGTGTACATGCAGCCTGCTTCTGAAGGTACCGGTATCATCGCTGGCGGCGCTATGCGTGCTGTCCTCGAAGTTGCTGGCGTTCAGAACGTTCTGGCCAAGTGCTACGGCTCGACTAACCCGGTAAACGTGGTTCACGCCACTTTCAAAGGTTTGAAAGCTATGCAGTCTCCTGAATCCATTGCCGCCAAGCGTGGCAAAAGCGTCAAGGAGATCTTCTGATCATGGCTACCGTAAAAGTTACGCTGATCAAAAGCATGACCGGCCGCATCCCTAACCACAAATTGTGCGTTAAGGGTTTGGGTCTGCGTCGCATCGGTCACACTGTAGAAGTACTTGATACTCCCGAGAATCGCGGGATGATCAACAAGGCTTACTACATGCTGCGTGTCGAGGGTTAATCGATGAAACTCAATGATCTGAGTCCAGCGCCGGGTTCCCGTCGCGAAAAGCATCGTCCGGGCCGTGGTATCGGTAGTGGTTTGGGCAAGACCGGTGGCCGTGGCCACAAAGGTCAGTCCTCCCGCTCCGGTGGCACCATTGCACCAGGCTTTGAAGGCGGTCAACAGCCGCTGCATCGTCGTCTGCCGAAGTTCGGTTTCGTTTCCCTGAAAGCCATGGATCGCGCAGAAGTGCGTTTGTCCGAGCTGGCCAAAGTGGAAGGCGACATCGTTACCGTGCAGTCCCTGAAAGATGCCAACGTAATTAACGTCAACGTACAGCGTGTGAAAATCATGTTGTCCGGCGAAGTTACTCGCGCTGTCACCATCGGAAAGGGAATCGGCGCCACCAAAGGTGCGCGTTCGGCTATCGAAGCAGCTGGCGGCAAGTTCGAGGAATAAATGGCTAAGCAAGGTGCTCTCTCTGCGCTCGGCAAAGGCGGTATGTCTGAACTCTGGGCTCGTCTGCGTTTTCTGTTCCTGGCGATTATCGTCTACCGAATAGGCGCACACATCCCGGTTCCAGGTATTAACCCGGACCGACTCGCGGACCTGTTTCGACAGAATGAGGGGACCATTCTTAGCTTGTTCAACATGTTTTCCGGTGGCGCGCTGGAACGGATGAGCATCTTTGCACTGGGGATCATGCCGTACATTTCGGCATCGATCATCATGCAACTGATGACCGCCGTCAGCCCGCAGCTGGAACAGTTGAAGAAGGAAGGTGAAGCTGGCCGTCGCAAGATAAGCCAGTACACCCGCTACGGCACTGTCATCCTCGCTCTCGTTCAGGCTATTGGCATGTCCATAGGTCTGGCGGGGCAGGGTGTTGCGTTCAATGGTGACTTTGGCTTCCATTTCGTCGCGGTATCCACTTTTGTGGCTGGTGCGATGTTCATGATGTGGCTGGGTGAGCAGATTACTGAGCGTGGTGTTGGCAACGGTATCTCGATGTTGATTTTTTCGGGTATCGTCGCCGGTCTTCCGAGAGCGATCGGGCAGTCTTTCGAGTCTGCACGTCAGGGCGATATCAACATCTTCGCTTTGGTAGCCATCGGTTTGCTGGCAGTAGCGATTATCGGTTTCGTGGTGTTCATTGAGCGTGGTCAGCGTCGTATTGCTGTTCACTACGCCAAGCGTCAGCAGGGCCGCAAGGTTTTTGCTGCGCAGACTAGCCACTTGCCGCTGAAGGTGAACATGGCCGGTGTTATTCCGGCTATTTTCGCGAGCAGCATTTTGCTGTTCCCGGCTTCGTTGGGTGCCTGGTTTGGTCAGTCTGAAGGTATGGGCTGGTTGCAGGACATCTCGCAGTCGATCGCTCCTGGTCAGCCGTTGAATATTCTGCTGTTTAGTGCAGGGATTATTTTCTTCTGCTTCTTCTATACGGCGTTGATGTTCAATCCGAAAGACGTAGCGGAAAACCTGAAGAAGTCCGGTGCCTTTATTCCGGGCATCCGTCCAGGCGAGCAGTCTGCGCGCTACATTGATGGCGTTCTGACTCGTTTGACCATGTTCGGTGCTCTTTACATGACGGCCGTGTGCCTGCTGCCCCAGTTCCTGGTGGTTGCAGCAAACGTACCGTTCTACCTTGGCGGGACCTCGTTGCTGATCGTCGTCGTGGTTGTGATGGACTTCATGTCCCAAGTACAATCGCACCTCGTTTCGCACCAGTACGAATCCCTGATGAAGAAAGCCAACCTGAAGGGTTACGGCAGCGGCATGTTGCGCTGAGTACCCATAAGGTTCGAGGAGTTGGTGATGAAAGTTCGTGCATCGGTGAAAAAGCTGTGCCGTAACTGCAAGATTATTCGCCGCGAAGGTGTTGTTCGAGTAATTTGCAGCGCGGAACCGCGTCACAAACAGCGCCAAGGCTGAGTGTGATTGTGCTTCAAGCCCGGTAGCTAGTGCGCTACCGGGTTGATTATTTGTTATTACAGCGATATTATCTCGCGCCCTATTTCTTGGCTTCCGGGGCGTAGGTAGCTGTCAATTGGAGTCCCACTGAATGGCCCGTATTGCAGGCGTTAACATTCCAGATAACAAGCATACTGTTATCTCGCTGACCTACATCTATGGTGTTGGTCGCACTACTGCACAGAAGATCTGTGCAGTGACTGGGGTAAACCCAGCAGCAAAGATCAAAGATCTGAGCGACGAGCAGATTGAACAGCTGCGTGGCGAAGTGGCGAAGTTCACCACTGAAGGTGACCTGCGTCGCGAAATCAACATGAAAATCAAGCGTTTGATGGACCTCGGTTGCTATCGCGGTCTGCGTCATCGTCGTGGTCTTCCAGTACGCGGTCAGCGTACCAAGACTAACGCGCGTACCCGTAAAGGTCCGCGTAAGCCGATCCGCAAGTAATCGCCCCAGCGAATCGACAGGAAAATTATCATGGCAAAACCTGCTGCTCGTCCTCGTAAAAAAGTTAAAAAGACAGTGGTTGATGGCATCGCCCACATCCATGCTTCTTTTAACAACACAATCGTGACCATTACCGACCGTCAAGGTAACGCGCTTTCTTGGGCTACCTCCGGTGGTTCGGGTTTCCGCGGTTCCCGCAAGTCCACCCCGTTTGCTGCTCAAGTAGCTGCTGAACGTGCTGGTCAAGCTGCGCTGGAATACGGCCTGAAAAACCTCGACGTTAACGTCAAAGGTCCAGGTCCAGGTCGTGAGTCTGCTGTCCGTGCTTTGAACGGCTGTGGCTATAAGATCGCCAGCATCACCGACGTGACGCCAATCCCGCACAACGGGTGCCGTCCGCCGAAGAAGCGCCGCGTGTAATCCAGGAGATTGTAAAGAATGGCTCGTTACATTGGTCCAAAATGCAAACTCGCTCGTCGCGAAGGCACCGATCTCTTCCTGAAGAGCGGCGTGCGCGCGATCGAATCGAAGTGCAACATCGAAGCAGCACCTGGTATCCACGGCCAACGCCGCGGTCGCCAGTCCGATTACGGCACCCAACTGCGTGAAAAGCAGAAGGTCCGTCGTATCTACGGCGTTCTCGAGCGTCAATTCAGCGGCTACTACAAAGAAGCTGCTGGCAAGAAAGGTGCAACTGGCGAAAACCTGTTGCAACTGCTCGAATGCCGTCTGGACAACGTTGTATACCGTATGGGTTTTGGCTCTACTCGTGCCGAATCTCGTCAGCTGGTATCGCACAAATCCGTAAGCGTTAACGGTCAGACCGTAAACGTGCCGTCGTACCAGGTTCGTGCTGGTGACGTGGTCGCGATTCGCGAGAAAGCAAAGAACCAACTTCGCATTGTCCAAGCTCTCGATCTGTGTGCCCAACGTGGCCGCGTAGAATGGGTAGAAGTAGACACTGAGAAGAAGTCGGGCGTTTTCAAGAACGTTCCTGCTCGCAGTGATCTGTCCGCCGACATCAACGAAAGCCTGATTGTCGAGCTCTACTCCAAGTAAGGGCTAGAAAATAGGTGCATCCATGCAGATTTCGGTAAATGAGTTCCTGACACCCCGCCATATTGATGTGCAGGTTGTCAGTCCAACCCGCGCCAAGATCACTCTCGAGCCTCTCGAGCGTGGTTTCGGCCACACCCTGGGCAACGCGCTGCGACGCATCCTGTTGTCCTCAATGCCCGGCTGCGCAGTAGTCGAGGCCGAGATTGACGGTGTGCTCCATGAGTACAGCGCCATCGAAGGTGTACAGGAAGACGTAATTGAAATCCTGTTGAACCTTAAAGGTCTGGCTATCAAGCTGCACGGCCGTGACGAAGTTACGCTGACCTTGTCGAAGAAGGGTTCGGGGGTGGTTACCGCTGCCGATATTCAGCTGGATCATGATGTCGAGATCGTTAATCCCGATCACGTAATCGCTAACCTGGCGTCTAACGGCGCCCTGAACATGAAGCTCACCGTAGCTCGTGGTCGTGGTTATGAACCGGCAGACTCGCGTCAGAGCGATGAAGACGAAAGCCGCAGCATTGGTCGCTTGCAGCTTGACTCTTCGTTCAGCCCGGTTCGCCGTATCGCATACGTGGTGGAAAACGCCCGTGTCGAGCAGCGTACTAACCTGGACAAGCTGGTTATTGATCTGGAAACCAACGGTACCCTGGATCCTGAAGAGGCTATCCGCCGCGCTGCAACCATTCTGCAACAGCAGTTGGCTGCGTTCGTCGATCTCAAAGGTGACAGTGAGCCAGTGGTTGTCGAGCAGGAAGACGAGATCGATCCGATCCTGCTTCGCCCGGTTGACGATCTGGAACTGACTGTACGTTCGGCTAACTGCCTTAAGGCGGAAAACATCTACTACATCGGTGACCTGATTCAGCGCACCGAAGTAGAGCTGTTGAAGACTCCGAACCTTGGCAAGAAATCCTTGACTGAAATCAAGGACGTTCTGGCCTCCCGCGGTCTGTCCCTCGGCATGCGCCTCGACAACTGGCCGCCTGCAAGTCTTAAGAAGGACGACAAGGCGACTGCCTGATCGTCGTAATCACCGAACGTTGTGTTTGGTAAGGAATGAACCATGCGTCATCGTAAAAGTGGTCGTCACCTGAGCCGCACTAGCTCGCACCGCAAGGCCATGTTTCAAAACATGGCAGTGTCGCTGTTCGAGCACGAGCTGATCAAAACTACACTGCCGAAAGCTAAAGAACTGCGTCGCGTTGCTGAGCCGCTGATCACTTTGGCCAAGACAGACAGCCTGGCTAACCGCCGTCTGGCTTTCGACCGTACTCGTTCGAAAGCTATCGTTGGCAAGCTCTTCAACGACCTGGGCAAGCGTTACGCTACCCGTGAGGGTGGCTACCTGCGCATCCTCAAGTGCGGTTTCCGCACTGGCGACAACGCGCCTATGGCGTACGTCGAGTTGGTTGATCGTCCAGTTGGCGGTGAAGCTGTATCCGCTGAGTAAGACGTCAGTCTGAAACGAAGAACCGGGCCTAGTGCCCGGTTTTTTGTGCCTGTAAGAAATGCGCGGTTCGTACAAGCTTCTTTGCGGTCGATGCCATCACTATGTGCGCGGGATTGTTGTTAGTAATTTTCTATTGATCGACACAAATTAATGAATTTGTAAGCAGCCCGATCAGTGGTCAATACTCCTCCCACGCCGATTAGCCGGCAGTTCAAGACTGACTGAGGAAGAGATCGCATGAGCCAAAATAAAACGCTGACCACCGCCAGTGGCGCGCCCGTCGCCGATAACCAGAATTCCCGCTCCGCCGGCCCGCGTGGCCCGCTGCTCCTCGACGATTTCCACCTGCTCGAGAAGCTGGCTCACTTCAATCGTGAAAACATTCCGGAACGCCGCGTCCACGCCAAGGGCTCGGGTGCTTACGGTACTTTCACCGTAACGCGCGACATTACTCAGTACACCAGCGCCAAGTTGTTTGAATCCATTGGCAAGCAAACACCTACCTTCCTGCGTTTTTCCACCGTCGGTGGCGAGCGCGGTTCGGCTGATACCGAGCGCGATCCACGTGGCTTCGCCCTGAAGTTCTACACCGAAGAAGGCAACTGGGACATTGTTGGTAACAACACGCCGGTGTTCTTCATTCGCGATCCGCTGAAATTCCCCGACTTTATCCACACACAGAAGCGCCTGCCGCAAAGCAACCTGAAAAGTGCGCAGATGATGTGGGACTTCTGGTCGCATTCCCCAGAGGCGCTGCACCAGGTCACGATCCTGTTTTCGGATCGCGGCATCCCTGACGGCTACCGGCACATGCACGGTTTCGGCAGCCACACCTACAGCCTGATCAGCGCGACGGGCGAGCGTCACTGGGTAAAATGGCACTACAAGACCCAGCAAGGGATCAAGAACCTGGCGCCGGCAGAAGCTGCTCGCTTGGCCGGGACCGATCCGGACTACGCGCAGCGCGACCTGTTTGGTGCGATCGAGCGCGGTGATTTCCCGAAATGGCGGGTCTGCATCCAGATCATGACCGAGGCTCAGGCTGCAGCGCATTACGAGAATCCGTTCGATGTGACCAAGACTTGGTCGCAGAAGGAATTCCCGTTGATTGAAGTGGGTGAATTGGAACTCAACCGTAATCCGCAAAACTACTTTGCCGAAGTCGAGCAAGCCGCGTTCGGCCCGAGCAACATGGTCCCGGGCGTTGGCCTGTCTCCGGATCGCATGTTGCAGGGGCGCGTATTTGCTTACGCCGATGCGCACCGCTATCGCGTTGGCACCAATCACCAGCAACTGCCGGTGAATGCGCCGCGCAACCCGGTCAACACCTATCAGCGCGATGGTTCGATGGCGTTCGGCAGCAACGGTGGTGCAGCGCCAAATTACGAGCCGAATAGCTACATCGAATCGCCAAAACAGGCGCCGCGTTACGCCGAACCGGCGTTGCCCTTGAGTGGTGCGGCTGATCGCTACGATCACCGCGAAGATACCGATTACTACAGCCACGCCGGTGCGCTGTTCCGGTTGATGAATGATGAGCAGAGAACTTTGCTCATCAACAACATCGCCAGTGCGATGGCTGGCGTTACGCCGGACGTGATTGATCGTCAACTGCAGCATTTCTACCGCGCCGACCCGGCGTATGGAGAAGCAATCGCGAAGGCGTTGGGCGTACAGCTTAACGAAGTCTAAACGAGAAGCAGAACCGCCCTCATTTGGGCGGTTTTTGCGTTATTTAAGCCACTTTTCTCTGAATATCTTCGCTTTTATCGCGCGTGCAGGGTGACCAATCAGTCCGGTTGGTTCAAACTACAGACTTTCAAGCAGGGAGATGTAGGGCGATGCAAGGCCACCCAGACGTAATCGATTACCTCAACACGTTGCTGACCGGCGAACTGGCCGCGCGTGACCAATATTTCGTTCACTCGCGGATGTATGAGGACTGGGGTTTCACCGAGCTCTACGTACGTATCAACCACGAGATGGAAGAAGAGGCGCAGCACGCTGACGCCTTGATGCGCCGCATCCTGATGCTCGAAGGCACGCCGCGCATGCGTCCTGACGACCTCGATGTTGGCACCACGGTGCCGGAAATGCTGGCTGCCGACCTGCGACTGGAATACAAAGTCCGCGCCGCACTCTGCAAAGGCATCGAGCTTTGCGAGTTGCACAAAGACTACGTCAGCCGCGAGATCCTGCGCGTTCAGCTGAACGACACCGAAGAAGATCACACCTACTGGCTGGAGAAGCAGTTGGGCCTGATCAAGCTGATCGGTCTGGAGAATTACCTGCAATCGCAGTTCTGATCCCCAGATACCACAGCAGAAATAAAACACCCGCATACAAAAAAGCCCCTGGCACTGATGAAGTGACAGGGGCTTTTTCGTGGGCCTTACTCAGGCCTTGTCGCGAGCCAGCAGCGGCTTGAGGTAGAAGCCGGTGTGAGACTGCTTCATCTCCGAGACTTCTTCCGGCGTACCGACGGCAATGATCTGCCCGCCTTTCGAACCACCTTCCGGGCCAAGGTCCACCAACCAGTCGGCGGTCTTGATCACGTCCAGGTTGTGCTCGATCACCACCACAGTGTTGCCGTGGTCGCGTAGTCGATGCAGGACGTCGAGCAATTGCTGAATATCGGCGAAGTGCAAACCAGTGGTTGGCTCATCGAGGATGTACAGCGTCTTGCCGGTATCGCGCTTGGACAGCTCACGGGACAGTTTCACCCGTTGCGCCTCGCCGCCAGACAAGGTTGTCGCCGATTGCCCGAGTTTGATGTACGACAGGCCGACGTCCATCAGCGTCTGTAGCTTGCGCGCCAGTGCCGGGACTGCATCGAAGAACACCCGTGCTTCCTCGATAGTCATCTCGAGGGTTTCGTGGATGTTCTTGCCCTTGTACTTGATCTCGAGCGTTTCGCGGTTGTAGCGCTTGCTCTTGCAAACGTCGCACGGCACATAGATGTCCGGCAAAAAGTGCATTTCAACCTTGATCAGGCCATCGCCCTGGCAGGCTTCGCAGCGTCCGCCCTTGACGTTGAAGGAGAAACGCCCCGGGCCATAACCGCGCGAGCGCGACTCAGGCACGCCGGCGAACAGTTCGCGGATCGGCGTGAACAAACCGGTGTAGGTCGCCGGGTTGGAACGCGGCGTCCGACCGATCGGGCTCTGGTCGATGTCGACAACCTTGTCCAGATGCTCCAGGCCCTTGATGCTGTCATGCGCGGCGGCTTCGAGGGTGGTTGCACCGTTGAGTGCAGTAGCGCTCAGCGGGAACAGGGTGTTGTTGATCAGCGTCGATTTGCCCGAACCGGAAACGCCGGTCACGCAGGTCAGCAGCCCGATCGGAATATCCAGATCGACATTGCGCAAGTTGTTGCCGCGAGCGCCCTTGAGCGACAGCGACAGCTTTTTGTTGCGCGGTGTGCGCTTCGCCGGGACAGCAATCTTCACGCGGCCCGACAAATATTTGCCGGTCAACGAGTCCGGGTGCGCCATGACCTCGGCCGGTGTGCCTTCGGCGACGATGTGGCCGCCGTGGACGCCTGCGCCCGGGCCGATGTCCACGACATAATCGGCAAGGCGAATGGCATCTTCGTCATGCTCGACCACGATCACCGTGTTACCGATGTCGCGCAAATGCTTGAGCGTGCCAAGCAGCCGGTCGTTGTCGCGTTGATGCAGACCAATCGACGGTTCGTCGAGGATGTACAAAACCCCAACCAGACCGGCGCCGATCTGGCTGGCCAGACGAATTCGCTGCGCTTCACCGCCGGACAAGGTGTCCGCGCTGCGATCCAGCGACAGATAATCCAGACCGACGTTAACCAGGAACTGCAGGCGCTCGCGGATTTCCTTGAGAATCTTGTCGGCAATTTCGCCGCGACGGCCAGTCAGCTTCAATACACCGAAGTACTCACAGGCATCGCCGATCGGCAGATTGGTCACCGCCGGCAAGGTCTTCTCGCCAACCCACACGTGCCGCGCTTCACGACGCAGACGCGTGCCACGGCAATCCGGGCAAGGCTGGGTGCTGAGGAACTTGGCCAGCTCTTCACGCACCGAGGCGGACTCGGTTTCGCGATAACGACGTTCCAGGTTCGGCACGATGCCTTCGAACGGGTGCGAGCGTTTGACGATGTCGCCACGGTCGTTCAGGTATTTGAAGTCGACGTTCTGCGAACCGCTGCCGTGCAGGATGAATTTCTGCTGGTCGGCCGGCAGTTCGTTGAACGGCACTTCAAGGCTGAACTTGTAATGGGACGCCAACGACCCGAGCATCTGGAAGTAATAGACGTTACGCCTGTCCCAGCCGCGTATCGCGCCCTCGGCCAGGGTCAGTTCGCCATTGACCAGACGCTTGATGTCGAAGAACTGCTTCACGCCCAGGCCATCGCACGTCGGGCAGGCACCGGCCGGGTTGTTGAAGGAAAACAGCTTCGGTTCCAGTTCGCTGATCGCGTGGCCGCAAATCGGGCAAGCGAAGCGCGCGGAGAAAATGATCTCTTCGCCGGGTTCGTCGTCCATCGGCGCAACCAGCGCGATGCCGTCCGCCAGCTTCAGCGCCGTCTCGAAGGATTCGGCGAGGCGCTGCTGCAGATCGGCGCGGACCTTGAAGCGGTCGACCACAACATCAATCGAATGCTTCTTCTGTTTATCCAGCTTCGGCAACTCGTCCAGCTCGCACAGCCGGCCGTTGACCCGCGCGCGCACAAAACCCTGGGCGCGCAGTTCTTCGAAGACTGACAGATGCTCGCCCTTGCGCTCGCGAATCACCGGCGCCAGCAACATCAATTTGCTGCCTTCGGGCTGCGCGAGGACCAGGTCGACCATCTGGCTGACGGTCTGCGCTTCCAGCGGAATATCGTGATCCGGGCAACGCGGAATACCGACGCGGGCATAAAGCAAGCGCAGGTAATCGTAGATTTCGGTGATGGTGCCGACGGTCGAGCGCGGGTTATGCGAGGTCGACTTCTGTTCGATGGAAATCGCCGGCGACAAACCTTCAATGGTGTCGACGTCAGGTTTTTCCATCATCGACAGGAACTGCCGGGCGTAGGCCGACAGCGATTCGACGTAGCGGCGCTGGCCTTCAGCGTACAACGTGTCAAATGCCAGGGACGACTTGCCGGATCCGGACAGGCCGGTGATGACGATCAGTTTGTCCCGTGGCAGGGTCAGGTCGATGTTCTTCAGGTTGTGGGTTCGGGCCCCACGAATCAGGATCTTGTCCAAAGTGGCCTCGCTTGGCGGGCGTCGAAAACGTAGGAGTATACGGCCAAATACTGGATGGATGCACACTATCAAATCGGGGCAACGCGGGCTTACATGAAGACTGCGTCATCTATGCGCGTCATAGCGTCGCGATATACCCCGTCAATCGATGGGACTGGTAGAATCGCCGCCGGTTCACATGAGGTTTTTCCATGCACGATCCCCACAGCGAACGCATGAGTGGCAGTGAGACCCGCGCAGCCAGCGGTCTGGCCCTGGTGTTCGCCTTCCGTATGCTTGGCATGTTCATGGTGTTGCCGGTATTGGCGACCTATGGGATGGATCTGGCGGGAGCGACCCCGGCCCTTATCGGGCTGGCGATTGGCGCTTACGGCCTGACCCAGGCGCTGTTTCAGATTCCGTTCGGGTTCATTTCCGACCGCATTGGCCGGCGCCCGGTGATTTATCTGGGGCTGATTGTCTTTGCATTGGGCAGCGTGCTGGCGGCCAATGCCGATTCGATCTGGGGCGTCATCGCCGGGCGAATCCTGCAGGGCGCCGGGGCGATTTCTGCGGCGGTGATGGCGCTGCTGTCAGACCTGACCCGCGAACAGCATCGGACCAAAGCCATGGCCATGATCGGCATGACCATCGGTCTGTCGTTCGCTGTCGCCATGGTCGTCGGCCCGTTGCTGACCAGTGCTTTCGGCTTGTCCGGGTTGTTCTACGCCACGGGCGGCATGGCACTGCTCGGTATCGTCATCGTGATGTTCATGGTGCCGCGCGCCACCGGGCCGTTGCAGCATCGCGAGTCCGGCGTCGCGCGCCAGGCGCTGATTCCGACACTCAAGCATCCCGACCTGCTGCGCCTGGACCTGGGCATTTTTGTGTTACATGCGATGTTGATGTCGAGCTTCGTCGCATTGCCCCTGGCCCTGGTCGAAAAAGCCGGACTGCCCAAGGAGCAGCACTGGTGGGTGTACCTGACCGCGCTGCTGATTTCTTTCTTCGCCATGATCCCGTTCATCATCTATGGCGAGAAGAAACGCAAAATGAAACGAGTTTTATTGGGCGCCGTCGCGACGCTGATGCTCACTGAGCTATTCTTCTGGCAGTTCGGTGACAGCTTGCGGGCTCTGGTGATCGGGACGGTGGTGTTCTTCACCGCGTTCAACTTGCTCGAAGCTTCATTGCCATCACTGATCAGCAAGGTTTCACCAGCAGGCGGCAAAGGCACGGCAATGGGGGTCTATTCCACCAGCCAGTTCCTCGGTTCGGCGCTGGGTGGCATCCTCGGCGGCTGGCTTTTCCAGCATGGCGGTTTGTCGGTTGTGTTCCTTGGATGCGCCGGCCTGGCTGCACTTTGGCTGGTCTTTGCTGTTACCATGCGCGAACCTCCTTACGTCACAAGCCTGCGCTTGCCGTTGTCTCCCGAGGCAATCCGCGAAGCGGGTCTGGTCGAGCGCCTCAAGGCTGTCGTAGGGGTAACAGATGCAGTGGTCGTTGCTGATGAAGCGGCGATTTACATCAAATTGGACACAGAACTATTGGATCGCACGACCCTTGAGCGCCTGGTGAACGACCCGGCCGAGGCAGCGTGCGTAGCCTAGGAGAACGTTATGGCCCGTGGGGTTAACAAAGTCATATTGGTCGGTACTTGCGGCCAGGATCCCGAAGTTCGCTACTTGCCTAACGGTAACGCCGTGACCAACCTGAGTCTGGCGACCAGCGAACAGTGGACCGACAAGCAAACCGGTCAGAAGGTCGAGAAGACCGAATGGCACCGTGTGTCGATGTTCGGCAAGGTTGCGGAAATCGCCGGCGAATACCTGCGTAAAGGTTCGCAGGTCTACATCGAAGGCAAACTGCAAACCCGCGAGTGGGAAAAAGACGGTATCAAGCGTTACACCACTGAAATCGTGGTCGACATGCAAGGCACCATGCAACTGCTCGGCGGCCGTCCACAACAGGGCGACCAGCAGCAGGGCGGCGGCAACAACTACCAGCAGTCCGCGCCGGCACCACGCCAGCAACAGGCTCCGCGTCCGCAGCAGCAATCCGCTCCGCAACAGCGCCAGGCACCTGCTCCACAGCAGGCCGCTCCGCAACCGGCTCCGGATTTCGACAGCTTTGATGACGATATCCCGTTCTGATCTGTAGCTCTTTTTCAGAACCGCAAGACAAAAAAAAGCGAAGCCATCGGGCTTCGCTTTTTTTATGGGCGTTATTCAGCTTTATGAAACCGTCACATTCGCCCGTGCCGAATGCAATTTCTTGTAGCTGTCGATCAGTCGCAGGTGTCGGTCGAGTCCTTCGAGTTTCATGCTGGTCGGCGTCAAGCCGTAGAAGCGCACGCTACCGTCCACCGAGCCGATGGCGGCCTCGGTTCGCTCGTTGCCGAACATCCGGCGGAAGTTGGCTTCGTAGTCTTCCAGTTCGAGGTCTTCGTCCAGTTTCATTTCCAGCACCACGTTGACCGCCTGGTAGAACAAGCCGCGCTCAACTGTGTTGTCGTTGTACTGCAGGAACATTTCCACCGCTTCCTTCGCTTCTTCATATTGCTGCAGGGCGAGGTAAATCAGCAGTTTCAATTCCAGAATGGTCAGCTGACCCCACGCCGTGTTGTCGTCGAATTCAATGCCGATCAGCGAAGTAATGTCGGTGTAGTCGTCCAGTTCGCTTTCGACCAGGCGCTCGACCAGCGATTGCAGTTCTTCTTCGTCGAGACGATGCAGGTTGAGAATGTCGGCGCGGAAGAACAACGCTTTGTTGGTGTTATCCCAGATCAGATCGTCGGCAGGATAGATTTCCGAATAGTCCGGCACGAGGATGCGGCAGGCCTTCGCGCCGATGTGCTCGTAAACCGCCATGTACACTTCTTTGCCCATGCCTTTGAGGATGCCGAACAAGGTTGCGGCTTCCTCGGCATTCGAGTTTTCACCTTGGCCGGAGAAGTCCCACTCGACGAATTCGTAATCCGACTTGGAGCTGAAGAAACGCCACGAGACCACGCCGCTCGAGTCGATGAAGTGCTCGACGAAGTTGTTCGGCTCGGTCACCGCGTGGCCTTCAAAGGTCGGCTGCGGCAAGTCGTTGAGGCCTTCGAAGCTGCGGCCCTGGAGCAGTTCGGTGAGGCTGCGTTCCAGCGCCACTTCCAGGCTCGGATGCGCGCCGAACGAGGCGAACACGCCGCCAGTGCGCGGGTTCATCAAGGTCACGCACATCACCGGGAATTCGCCGCCCAGCGACGCATCCTTGACCAGTACCGGGAAGCCTTGTGCTTCCAGTGCTTCAATTCCGGCGAGAATCCCCGGGTATTTGGCCAACACCTCGGCCGGGACGTCCGGCAGGGCAAATTCGCCTTCGATGATTTCGCGTTTCACCGCGCGCTCGAAAATCTCCGACAAGCATTGCACCTGAGCTTCTTCCAGGGTGTTGCCGGCGCTCATGCCGTTGCTGAGGAACAGGTTTTCGATCAGGTTGGACGGGAAATACACCACTTCGCCGTCCGACTGGCGCACGTAGGGCAGCGAGCAGATGCCGCGTTCTTCATTGCCCGAGTTGGTGTCGATCAGGTGCGAGCCGCGCAGTTCGCCGTCGCGGTTGTAAATCTTCAGGCAGTACGCGTCGAGGATTTCCGTCGGCAATGCGTCTTTACGGCCAGGCTTGAACCAGCGTTCGTCCGGGTAATGCACAAACGGCGCATTGGCGATGTCTTCGCCCCAGAACTGATCGTTGTAGAAGAAATTGCAGTTGAGTCGCTCGATAAACTCGCCCAGCGCCGAGGCCAATGCGCCTTCTTTGGTCGCGCCTTTGCCGTTGGTGAAACACATCGGCGAGTGCGCGTCGCGGATGTGCAGCGACCACACGTTGGGCACGATATTGCGCCACGAGGCGATTTCGATCTTCATGCCCAGGTCCGCCAGAATCGCCGACATGTTGGCGATGGTCTGCTCCAGCGGCAGGTCTTTGCCGGCGATGAAAGTGTGCGCCGCTGAACTGGACGCCGGCATCAACAACGCTTGGGCATCGGCGTCGAGGTTTTCCACTTCTTCGATGACAAACTCAGGCCCGGCCTGCACCACTTTCTTTACGGTGCAGCGATCGATCGAACGCAGGATGCCTTGGCGATCCTTGTCGGAAATGTCCGCAGGCAACTCGACCTGAATCTTGAAAATCTGGTTGTAGCGGTTTTCCGGATCAACAATGTTGTTCTGCGACAGGCGAATGTTGTCGGTGGGAATGCTGCGAGTGTCGCAGTACAGCTTGACGAAATACGCCGCACACAGCGCCGACGAAGCCAGGAAATAATCGAACGGGCCTGGCGCCGAGCCATCGCCCTTGTAGCGGATTGGTTGATCGGCCACCACCGTGAAGTCATCGAACTTTGCTTCAAGCCGAAGGTTGTCGAGAAAGTTGACCTTGATTTCCATGGGGGATTACCAGAATAACGGGATAGACGAAATGGCCGTCATTATCCGGCTTTTCAATCGTATGTCTTGTCGTTGTCTGGTTCTGAGCCTGAATGAAAGCCGTTTCGTGCAAAAGCCCGATGCACGGCACCGGGCTTTGTTTGTTCAGCGCTGCACCGACTCAGCGCTTGCCGGCGAGAAATTCCTCGGCAGAAACCACGCTCGCGTAAGCAAAACCCAGCGCCGACATGAACGCCGCGTGAACGTGGGCGGCTGGCACGCTGACGCCGTTGAATTCCAGGTCGCGGGTGGCGCAGGCGTCGTGGATGACCGTGACCGTGTAGCCCAAATCGGCGGCGGCGCGGGTGATGCCGTCGATGCACATGTGGCTCATGCTGCCGACCACCACCAGATGCTTGATGCCTTGCTTATCGAGAATGGCCTGGAGGTCGGTTTCGCGGAACGAGTTGACGAAGTGCTTGAGCACCACCGGCTCGTCGGCGCGATTCGTCACTTTGGGATGCAGCTTCGCGCCTTCGGAATTCGGCGTGAAGAACGGCGCATCGTCAGAGGTGAATTCGTGGCGGATGTGCACCACCGGATTACCGGCCTCGCGGAAGGCGTCGAGCAGCCGAACCGCGTTGTCCGCTGCCGCCTCGGCGCCGACCAGGGGCCATTTGCTTTGGGGGAAGTAGTCGTTCTGGATATCGACTACGATGAGCGCTTGCTTGGCCATGGGTGTGTCCTTGAAGTGGTTGGGTTTGAGATCGGTGGTTGGCTGATCGTTGCTGTGGCGGGAAGTATTGGCGCTGGTCGACGTTTCGGGGATTGGCCGCACCGACAATTGAAGGGGGAAAACTGACAATGGCTGTAGAAAGGGCCGTCGCCGAACTCGGTGTGTTGATCTATCCCGGCGCGCAAATGGCTGCGGTGCATGGTTTGACCGACCTGTTCGGTGTGGCCAACCGGATTGCCGCCGAACATCAAATGGCGCAATTGCCTTTGCTGCGGGTCAGTCACTGGCAGGTCGACAATGCTCAGGCGCCCGCGCGCTGCTACGACAGCCACCCCGGCGCGGATCGCGCATTGGTTGCGGTGCTGATCCCGCCGTCGATTGGCGGATTTACCGAAGGCCAGTCGCCGGCGGGATTGATCCCTTGGCTGCGTCAGCAACATGCGCGAGGCGCGACGCTTGGCGGTGTTTGCGTCGGTTCGATTCTGCTGGCCGAAAGTGGTTTGCTCGACGGCCGCAGCGCGACCACGCATTGGACTTCGGCAAAATCTTTTGCCGAACGCTACCCGGCGATCAAGCTGTTGGCGGATACGCCGATCGTCGATGACGGCGACCTGATCACCACGGCGGGGTTGATGGCGTGGTCCGAACTGGGTTTGCGCATGGTTGATCGCTTGCTCGGCCCGAGCATCGCCGCCAGCACTGCGCGGTTTCTGGTGATTGAGCACAGCGACAGCGCCAGCCAGTGCGGCAGCAACTTTGCGCCGATCCTCAGCCATGGCGATGCGTCGATTCTCAAGGTCCAGCACTGGCTGCAAAGCACCGGCGCCACCGATGTGTCGCTGACGGCGATGGCCGAGCGCGCCGGGCTGGAGGAGCGCACATTCCTGCGCCGTTTTCGCGCGGCGACCGGGCTCAAACCGACCGAGTACTGCCAGCATCTGCGGGTCGGCAAGGCGCGGGAAATGCTTGAATTCACCAACGGCACCATCGACCACATTGCCTGGACAGTGGGCTATGCCGACGCCAGCGCATTTCGCGCCACGTTCAAGAAAATCACCGGGCTGGCGCCAAGTGACTACCGCACGCGCTTCGGTGTGACGCCGCCTCGCCAGTGATGGCGCTCGCGAAGGCGGTTATCCAGTCAATGAATATGCCAACTGACCGACCGCCATCGCGAGCAAGCTCAGCTCCCACAGGGGATTTTTGTGGATGCACCGCCGACCCTGTGGGAGCAAAGCTTGCTCGCGAAGGCGGTTATTCAGTCAATGAATATGCCAACTGACCCACCGCCATCGCGAGCAAGCTCAGCTCCCACAGGGGATTTTTGCTGGATGCACCGCCCACCCTGTGGGAGCAAAGCTTGCTCGCGAAGGCGGTTATCCAGTTAATGAATATGCCAACCGACCCACCGCTATCGCGAGCAAGCTCAGCTCCCACAAAGGATTTTTGCTGGATACACCTTTGGCGTCCGACCGTAATTGATGTAGGAGCGAGGCTTGCCCGCGAAGACGTCGGCACATCCAACATCAATGTCTACTGACTCGGCGCTTTCGCGGGCAAGCCTCGCTCCTACAGGTACGCGTTGCCTCATCCGCCCTGTGCGCAGCCGGTTTCGTGCAAAGTGCTAGAGTCATCAAACACGTCGTGCAGAATAAAACAGGCGCAAAGCCATCACGGCTTTGGCAAATGCCTGATCTGCAAGTCATTTGTTTTCAATGGACGATTGGCCTGATCCCTGCACCTTCAGGCTAAACCCATCAGCGCAAATTGAAGGGGGATGCATGACCCCACCAGGCCGCAAGAAACTGGTCGTCGCTCACTCCGTGCGGCCCGAAGCGCCGCTGCACGAAGTCGAAACCAATCGCGCGCTGGCCCGGCGGCTGGCGCAGATTCTCGGTTTCAAATTTGGCGGCAGTTACGATGCGGGCCAGCACAGCGGCCGAGAACTTTACGTGCTGCCAACGCAGACTCTAGTCGGCGTCGCAGCCGCTCGGCAACTGGGCGTCAAAGGCCCGGAAGATCTGTGGGGCGGCTATGTCGACCACGACTTCATCTGCACCAAAGCCATCAGCCACGGCTTGCTCGGGCCTTACGCGCAAGCGCCGGAAGGCTGGTCAACGCTGTTTTCCGAACGCGTCAGCAAAGTCGTGCTCGACGGCTTCAGCGTGTTTTCCATCGATGATGCGCGCGAGGCGGCGGAGCGCTTGCTGGAAAATGGGCCGATTCGCCTCAAGCCGATTCACGCCTGCGCCGGGCGTGGTCAGGAACTGATCAAAAGTCCCAACCAGTTCGGCGCCATTCTCGCGCGCCCCGACGCCGCGCAGTTGTTCGCTGAAGGCGTGGTGCTGGAGCAACATCTGGAAAACGTCGTGACCCACAGCGTCGGCCAGGCGTTTATCGGCGACCACGTCTTGAGCTACTGCGGTGATCAATATTTGACCGAAGACAGCCACGGCGAGGAAGTCTACGGCGGTTCGAACCTGTTGGTGGTGCGCGGCTATTACGAGGATTTGCTCGAACTCGACTTGCCCGACGACGTACGTCTGGCGATCCAGCAAGCGCAGGTTTTCGACAGCGCCGCCGACGAAGCCTATCCGGGTTTCTACGCGTCGCGGCGCAACTACGACATCGCCCAAGGGCTCGACAGCAACGGCCAGCAACGCAGCGGCGTGCTCGAACAATCATGGCGCATGGGCGGCGCCAGCAGCGCCGAAGTGGCGGCGTTGCAGAGCTTCGTCAACGACCCGGCGATGCGCGCGATTCGCGTGTCGTCGGTGGAAACCTACACCGAACAAGCGCTGCCGGCGGACGCCATCGAGGTGTATCGCGGGCCAGCGGAAAACGGTGATTTTCTTCTCAAGTACGTAACGGTCAAATCTTATGACGGCTAGAAGCGAAACCATTGAAATCGACATCGACGGCGAGCAGATGACCGGGCATTTCCTCAGCCCCAAATCGAAAGTCCCGGGCGTGCTGTTTGTGCACGGCTGGGGTGGCAGTCAGGAACGCGATCTGGAACGCGCCAAAGGCATCGCCGGTCTGGGTTGTGTCTGCCTGACCTTCGACCTGCGCGGGCACACGGGCGGCAAGGGGATTTCGTTGTCGCAGGTCACCCGTGAAGACAACCTGCGCGACCTGCTGGCGGCGTACGACCGCTTGCTCGCGCACCCGGCGCTCGACACCTCGGCGATTGCCGTGGTCGGCACCAGTTATGGCGGTTACCTGGCGGCGATTCTTACCTCGTTGCGTCCGGTGCGCTGGTTGGCGCTGCGCGTGCCGGCGCTGTACCGCGACGAACAATGGCATACGCCAAAACGCCAGTTGGACAAGGTCGATCTGCTTGATTACCGCAGCACGCTGGTGCACTCGGCGAACAACCGCGCGCTGCATGCCTGCTCGGAATTTACTGGCGATGTGTTGCTGGTGGAATCGGAAACCGACGATCACGTGCCGCACGCAACGATCATGAGCTACCGCGCGGCCTGCCAGAAAACCCACTCGCTGACGCACCGGATCATCGACGGCTCTGACCATTCGCTGAGTGATCCGGTTTCGCAGCAGGCCTATACCTCGATCCTGGTGGACTGGATTACCGAAATGGTCGTGGGCGAGCGGTTGAGCATTATTCAGTCGAGCTGATTCCGCGGTGCTTAGGCGATTCGCGGGCAAGTCTCGCTCCTACAGGTTTTGCGCACTCCCTGTAGGAGCGAGGCTTGCCCGCGAAGACGTCAGAGGCCCAGCACTTTATTCAGCCGGTTTCTTCTTGATCCGCAGCGACTTGGCTTTAGCCTCAACCGCCAGATACATCACCAGCGCAATCAGCAGCGGCAAGATGAAATAAATCGCCCGATACGCCAACAAACCCGCGACCAGACTGCCGCGCGAGGTCTCGTGTTGCAGCAGCGCGACAAACACCGCTTCCAACACCCCAAGCCCGGCCGGAATGTGCGTGATGACCCCGGCAATCGCGCTGATCAACAGCACGCCCAGCACCAGCGGATAGTCGAGTTTGCTCGGCAATAAAGTGAAAATCACCGCCGCCATCAGCGACCAGTTCAAGGCGCCGAGCGCCAATTGCAGCACGGCCATGCGCAGCGATGGCAGGTCGATTTCGACGCCGCGTATCGACCACTCGCGGCGTTTGGCAAACCGGCACGCCAGCAGGTAACCGGCGCTCACCAGCAGCAACACCACGCCGACAATTTGCAAGGCGTCGCTGCTCAACTTCCAGCCCGGTGGCATGCGCACCAGTCCGCTGGCGAACACTGCGCCGGAAATCGTCATGTAGCCGAACCAGTTGGTCGCCAGGCTCAAACCGAGGATCTTCGCGATGTTGCCCTTACTCACGCCAAGCCGCGAATACAAGCGATAACGCATGGCAATGCCGCCGACCCACGCACTCAAATTGAGGTTGAACGCGTAGCTGATGATGCCGACCGGGAGGATCTGTTTCCATGTCAGATCCTGGCGAATATAGGTGCGGCCGATCAGGTCGAACGAGGCATAGACCAGAAAACTCACCAAGGTGATGCCCGAGGCAATGATCAGCGTGCGCACCTTGAAATCGGCCAAGGTGTCGAACACCTCGTTCCATTCCAGACGTTGCGCGAGCATGGTCAGCAAGACGATCAAGGCGAGGAAAAACAGCATGGTCAGCGGTTTTTTCCAGCGGCTCCAACGCGACTTTTCAGGGCTTTCGGCATGCGCGGCCGGGGCGTCAGACTGGCTCATGGGTGATCGCTCCCGGTTTTATGAATGAAAGGTTTGAGTCGCGGTTTGTGCGCCGGCAGCCACCCGGCCCACGCCGGGAAATGCCGCAGGAAGTGGAACACCAGAAAACCCACGGTCATGTGCCAGACCCGCCCGCGCGGCGCTTTCTCCGGGGACATGGCTTTGCAATGGTTATTGCTCAGTTCTTCGAGGCGCTCGAACAGGTCGCGGTTGAACGCGCGATCACGGATCAGCACGTTGGCTTCCAGATTCATCGACAGGCTCAACGGATCGAGGTTGCTCGAGCCGACAGTGCTCCAGTCCTCGTCAACCAACGCGACTTTGCCGTGCAGTGGTCGGTCGCAATATTCGTAGATCTGCACGCCAGCCTTGAGCAGATAGTCATAGGTCATGCGCGCGGCGAGTTTCGCCACCAGCATGTCCGGTTGACCTTGCAGAATCAGCCGCACATCGACGCCCCGGCGCGCGCAATTGCGGATCTCGCGCAGCAGCCGATAGCCGGGGAAAAAGTAGGCATTGGCGATGATCACGCGGCGCTGGGCGCTGCGCAGCACTTGGCGATAAACCTCTTCGATGTCGGTGCGATGGTCGCCGTTGTCGCGATAGACCAGCCGCACCTGGCCGTCGTGGTCACTGAACGCCAGTTCCGAACGCCTCTGCCGGCGCCGCTGCCACCAGTATTTGGCGCGCGCCGGACGACCGGCTTGCAGCAGCGCGAAGTGATGAATGTCAGCGACGGTCGGGCCCTGGATTTCCACCGAGTAATCCTGTTTTGCCTCGGGGCCGAAGTCGGCCAAGTGGTCGCCGGAAAAGTTGATCCCGCCGATAAACGCGATGGTGCCGTCGACCACCACGATCTTGCGGTGCAAGCGCCGGAACCAGTTGGTGCGAAAGCCCAGACGCTTCGGCGCCGGGTCGAACATCTGGATGCGCACGCCGGCCTCGCTCAACGCGGTGAGGTAACCGGTGCTCAGCTCGCCACAACCAAAACCGTCGAGGCTGGCGGTGACGCGCACGCCACGCTGGGCGGCTTCGATCAGCACTTGTTGCAGCTCGTGGCCGACTTTGTCCTCGAAGACGATAAAGGTTTCCAGGAGGATTTCAGTCTTGGCCTCGCGCATCGCCTCGAACACCCGAGGAAAATACGCCTCGCCGTTCTCGAGCATTTTCACCAGGTTATTGCCCTGCCAACCGTACTCGACGTCAACCACGCCGGGCTCGCGCACGGTTGGCGGGGTGGCGATTGGTGCAGCTAAAGGCTCCACGCTGGTTTTTTCCATCGATGGACTGCTCATAACTCGATCTCCACCGAAAGCGGTGCGTGGTCGGAAAGGTGTGACCAGGGCCGTGCCGCCAATACTTGCGGACGGCTGGCCTTGAGGTTGCGTACGTAAATTCTGTCCAGGCGTAACAGCGGCAAACGCGCGGGAAAACTGCGCGCCGGTTTGCCATGATGCTCGGCGAATACTTCGCGCAAGCCGCAGGGTTTAAGCAAAGCATCAGCGCGCTGGCGCCAGTCATTGAAGTCGCCGGCGACAATGACCGGGGCATCGCTGGGCAGCTCTTTCAAGCGTTCGGCCAATAACCGTAACTGCTCGGTGCGATGGGTTTCGTGCAGCCCGAGGTGCACGCAAATCGCGTGCACTTCCAGGCCATCGCCCGGCAGGCGCAGCACGCAATGCAAGATGCCGCGGTTTTCGTGGCCGCTGATCGAGACGTCGAGGTTGTCGTGACGAATGATCTGGAATTTCGACAGCAACGCGTTGCCATGATCGCCGTCCGGGTACACCGCGTTGCGCCCGTAGGCGAACTGCGGCCACAAGGTGTCGGCGAGGAATTCGTATTGCGGCATCGTCGGCCAGTTGCTGTAGCGCTGCGGATGTTGTTCGTGGGTGCCGTGCACTTCCTGCAAAAACACCACGTCGGCCGATACGCTGCGCACCGCGTCACGCAATTCCGGGAGGATGAAACGCCGGTTGAGCGCGGTGAAACCTTTGTGGGTGTTGACCGACAGCACGGTAAAGCGGCGCACGGCAGTGAGCACGGTTTGCTGCTCGTCGGTGCTGCCGAGCGGTTCGGTAATGCTCATGCCAGGACTCCTTCAGCGACGGGTTCGCCGGGGCGGGTGGCGAGCGTCTGGTCGAGGTCGAAGCGTTCCAGCAGGCTGCGCGCGTCGAAAGGCGCGCGGACTTTGATGTCGTTGTCGAAATAGCAGAACACTTCGCGGGATTTGCGCGCCTTGGGCTTTTGCTTGGGCGCAATCAGTTGCGGGTCGCCGGGTTGGCTGCCGTGGTTCCACGCCTCGATGCGGTCGCCCCAGCGTTTCAGCGCTTGTGGGGTGTAGCCGCTGGCGTAGAGCTCCTCGGCGCCGTGCAGGCGCAGGTAAACGAAATCGCTGGTGACGTCTTCGCGATACGGCCATTTGCCGCCGGTGTCGGCGATTACCAGCGCAACGTTATGGCGCTTGAGCAGGCGCACGAAGGCTGGGTCGACAAAGCTTTCATGACGGATTTCTACGGCGTGGCGCAATGCGCGTTTGCCGTGGGCCTTGAGGCTGGCGGGGCCGTGCAAGTGTGAATCGTGTTGGCGGGCGAGGGCGGCGGCTTGGGCAGTGGTGTGGGGCAATTGTTCGAGGAAATGTTCAAACAGCTCGGCGTCGAATTTGAAACTCGGCGGGAACTGCCAGAGGATAGGGCCGAGTTTTTCCTTGAGTTCCAGCACACCGGAGGCAAAGAAATTCGCCATGGGAATGTGCACGTCGCGCAGACGCTTGATGTGGGTGATGAAGCGCGGCGCCTTGACGCTGAAAACAAAGCCCGGCGGGGTTTCGTTGTACCACTGCACATAGCGCTCGGGCCGTTGCAGGGCGTAGAACGATCCATTGATTTCGATGCTGTTGACGGCCCGTGAAGCGAATTGCAGTTCGCGCTTCTGGGTCAAACCCTTCGGGTAAAACCCCCCGCGCCACGGTGTGTAGCGCCAACCTGAAATACCAATATGAATCGCCGCCATGTGTGCTCCCGTCGAGTGCCCTCCGTCTTTTGCTGACTGCCGGGCAAACCAGAAGTTTCGACGGGGCTACGGACGGTCAGCGACAACCCGCATCCCCTTGCAGGAGCAAGACTTGCCCACGAAAGCATCTAATGTAGGAGCGAGGCTTGCCCGCGAAGGCGTCGGCACATTCAGCATTTATGCGACTGACCCACCGCCATCGCGAGCAAGCTCAGCTCCCACATTTGCTCAGGGTTGAATCAGATAGCAATGAATCACCCCGGCCCCTGTGGGAGCCGAGCTTGCTCGCGATGGCGGTGGGTCAGGCACCGCGATGCTGGGTGTGCCGACGCCTTCGCGGGCAAGCCTCGCTCCTACAGGGGTTGGCGGTGATTGATTTTTATCTGATTCAACCTTGAACAAATGTGGGAGCCGAGCTTGCTCGCGATGGCGGTGGGTCAGGCACCGCGATGCTGGGTGTGCCGACGCCTTCGCGGGCAAGCCTCGCTCCTACAGGGGTTGGCGGTGATTGATTTTTATCTGATTCAACCTTGGACAAATGTAGGAGCCGAGCTTGCTCGCGATGGCGGTGGGTCAGTCGCATCAATGTTGCGAGTGCCGATGCTGTCGGGGGTTATATCTGGGGGAAACCGAACTTGCCGGGCATTTGCCGATCAGTTCCTTACAGACCCTTTTCGAGGAGTTCGGTGTTTTGCTCAAGTTCAAGACTGCGATTTTACTGGGGGCGTTGCTGATTCTGGGCAGCAACGAGTTGGAAGCCGCCGCGTTGCCGGGTATGCCGGCCGCGACAGAAGAGGCCGAAAAACCTGAGCCGCTGGTGCAGGGTGGATTGCTCGGCGCCATCAGTTCGAGCATCGATGATGTGCAGGACAAACTCGATCTCAACGAAAACCTCGTCGATGCCTGGCGCCTGCGCGCCGATCGCGCTGCTGATGAAGTCGACAAACTGGTCAACCAGCATTCGGCGCGTTCCGGTTGGAGCGTGGCCGGCGATTTCATGATGTTGTCCGGTGTCTGGCTCGGCACGTTTGCCTTGCTTACCGTACTCGGCGGGCTCGCGGCCAGCCGCTTGAGCCAGGGCAAATGGCTGCGCACCCGACAACGCAGCCAGGATCTGCTCGGCTACTTGATGCCGTACACCTTGCCGGCCATCGCCTGCCTGCCGCTGACGCTATACGTCAGCCACTTTCTCCCCGCTTCAGTAGGCCGCGCGCTGGCGCTGTGTTTTGCCTACGCGACCAGCAGCGGCATCTTTTCAACGTCGATATTGCTGTGCGTCATCGTCATGTTCAACACCGGCCATAAACGCCCGGCGGTGCGGATTATCCGCGACTATTGCCCGAAACCGCTGTTCCTGATCGGCTTCCTCGCCGCGCTCAGCGACGCCTTGACCAGCCCGCAAATCGCCCGGCAACTGGGCGGCAACATCACCAGCAGCGTCGCGGTGTTCACCGGGCTGTTCGCCTCGATCATCTTCGGATTGCTGGTGATTCGCCTGCGACGCCCGGTCGCGCACCTGATCCGCAACCGTCCGCTGAGCCAACGCCTGAAACAGCCGTCATTGCAGGAGTCGCTGCGAATCTTTTCCGGCCTCTGGTATTGGCCAATCCTGCTGATGGTGATGGTCTCGGCGATCAACCTGATCGGCGTCGGCGAGGACAACCAGAAAGCCCTGCGCTGCGCGTTGTTCACCACCATTTTGCTGATTGCCACGGTGTTCCTCAGCACGATTTTCCAGCACCTGTTCAAGTCGCGAAAAGCCGAGCGGTTGCAGCGCAGCAGTGCCTACAAAGAACGTTTTCTCAGTTTGCTCCACGCCTTGCTGCGCATCGTCATGGCCGTGGCGTTTATCGAGATTCTCGGGCGAATCTGGGGCGTGTCGCTGTTTGAATTCGCCGAGCAGAATTCGATTGGCCGGGCGATCAGCAATTCGCTGAGCAGCATCGGTTTGATCCTGTTGGTGACGTGGCTGTTCTGGGTGGTGCTCGACACCGCGATCCAGGAAGCGCTGAAACCGCCGGTCAACAAACGCTCGGCGCGTCAGCCGAGTACGCGGGTCAAAACCATCCTGCCGCTGCTGCGCAACGCGATCAAAATCATCCTCGTGGTGATTTGCGCGATCACCACCATGGCCAATCTGGGAATCAACGTCGCGCCGCTGCTGGCCGGTGCCGGGGTGGTTGGTCTGGCAATCGGTTTCGGTTCGCAGCAGTTGGTTCAGGACGTGATCACCGGCCTGTTCATCATCATCGAAGACACACTGTCGATTGGTGATTGGGTGGTGCTCGATTCCGGCCACGCCGGCACCGTGGAAGGGCTGACCATTCGCACCCTGCGCCTGCGCGACGGCAAGGGCTTTGTGCATTCGGTGCCGTTCGGCCAGATCAAGGCTGTGACCAACCAATCGCGGCAGTTTGCCTATGCGTTCTTCTCGGTGCAGTTCACTTATGACACCGACGTCGACAAGGCCATCGAGCTGATTCGCGAGGCCGGGGATTCGATCCGCGACGACACGTTCCTCAAGTACAACCTGCAAGGGCCGCTCGATGTGTTCGGCGTCGACAAGATGGACCTGAATGGCGTGGTGCTGACGGCGCAATTCCGGACTGTGTCGGGTGGCCAATATGCGGTGAGCCGCGCGTTCAATCAGCGCTTGAAGAAGCTTGTGGATAACAGCCCGTGGGTACACTTCGCGCAGACTTATCCACAGCAGGTTTTGCTCCCGCATCGGCCGGCTGGCGAACAGGTCGAGCCAGCGACGGAAAACTCCGCGGTGCTGCTGCCAGAACAACCGCGCCCGCAATGAGTTGTATTGACGCTGCCGGCCTCATCGCGAGCGAGCTCGCTCCCACATTGATTCGCTGGCGATCACCAAACCTGTGGGAGCGAGCTTGCTCGCGATAGGGCCAGCCCCGCCAACATCAATGACGGGTCAGTTTGCTGTGCACCTGCGCCGCTGCCGGCAGGTCCAGTTCCAGCCAATTGATTTGCTTGCCGGCAATCACCGCCGCCGCTGGCAAGCCGTCGCGGTACACCAGCCGATTGCTCGCCAGCGCCGGGACTTTCGCGCCGGGCAGTAACGTGCCGGCGAGGTTCAGCGGATCGACTCCGCACACCGCCACCAGGCTGCCGTCATGCGGGCGGCGGCGCACTTCGCGCAGCAGCGGAATGGCCTCCGGCAGCGCAAATTGTTCGCCGGCCAAACCACTGACAAAGCGCCCGCCACGAATCTCGCCGCGCGCCTCCAGTCGATGAAAAGTACGCAGCAATTCCCGCCAACTCGGCAGCCAATCCGCTTCGCGCTCGAGCAAACGCCAGAACACCACGCCATAGCGGCGCAGCAATGTCATGGCGATATGTTCCAGCGTCTCGTGCGGCATCGGTGCCGGGCGTTGGTTGTCGATAATCGGCGCCGGCGCGCCACGTCGCAGCAAGGCCCAGCGCCCGGCGTCGTCCATGCCGCCGACAAACGCGCCGCGCCCTCGACGACTGCTGCGCTGCTGACGTTTGCTCGCCGGAGTGATCAATGCGCGGAGGCCGGCAAAACTGTCGGCATTCACCAGCCCGGCGCCGACCAGTTCCTGCAAGGCGATTTCCAGTTCCGCGCGCAACAAGTGCGCTTCGTGAATCAACTCGTCGAAAAACAACGCGCCGTGCTGGCTCAGCGCCTCGAAGACTTTCTGGGTTTTCGGCGACAGTTCGCTGACCGGCGTCTGTTCAGTCAAACCGCTCCACAACCCGACCTGACTGCGCGGCAACAACAGAATCGGCGTGCTGCGCAATGCCGTGCTCGCGCTTTTGCTGCGCGTGGTCAGGCGCGTCCACACCAGTTTGCCGCTGCGGCACAAGTCATCCAGCCAACTCGCCGAATAGTCCTTGAGCCGCGCCGGCAGAATGTCGCTGTCCCACGCGGATGCGGCGGCGGGGTAGCCTTCGAACTGGCTGATAATTGACGGCAACACCGCGCTGCCCTGGCCCTGCGTGGTGCTCGACAGATGCTGCCAGTCGAACAGAAAACGCATGAAATCCTGCAACGCCACCGGCTCGATTTCCCGGCGCAGACGCTTGACCGTGTAGCGATGAATGCGCGCGAGCAAATGCCGCTCGCACCATTCGTCCTGCTCGGCGCCGGGGGTGAATTGCCCGCGCAGCACATACCCTTCACGTTCCAGTCGCGCGAGGGCCTGGCTGACGTCGTTGCTCGCCAGCCCCAACGGTTCGGCAATCGCCGGCAGCGGCAGCGGCCCGAAAGCACTGAGGCGCGCGCGGATCACTTCCAGCAACGCTTCATCGGCCTCCCACACTTCATCAAAATCGTGCAGCGCTTGCAGCGGCGGAGCCCATTTTGCCTGTGGATAAACCGCCTGCAGCAGCGTCAGGCGTTCCAGCGCCAGCCAAACGGATTGTTCCTGATTGATCTGCAAACGGCTGGCGCGGCCACTCGCGGCCAAGGCATCGAGCCATTCGCGCCACTGTGGATTGACCTGCGCTTCGGCCTCGGTGATGCACGCGAGGCTCATCAACGCCTCGTGCATTTCATCGACGCGGGTCGGCGCCGGCCAGGCCTCGTCGCGCACCGCTTGAATCGCTTCGCCATCGAGTGCGCCGAGGTCATCGGTGGACTGCGGATCGGTCCAGCGCCGGTTGAGCACCGCTTGCGTGCGGCGTTCTTCCAACGGCGCGTCGTCGAGAAAAGTGTAAGGCCGCGCGCTGAGAATTTCGGCGGCGAGCGGCGAGGGCGCCGGCAAGTCGCGGCTGATCAACCGCACTTCGCCGCGCTCCATGCGCCGCAGCAAAGTCAGCCAACCTTCGGCGTCCATCGCTTCGTGCAGGCAATCGTCGAGGGTTTGCTCGACCAGCGGATGCTCCGGCACTTCGCGCTCACCGGCGAGGTTTTCCACGCAGGCGATCTGATCGGGGAACACGTTGGCGATCAAATCTTCGCTTTTCATTCGCTGGATCTGCGGCGCGACTTTGCGCCCGCCGGTGTAACGCGGCAATGCCAGCGCGACCCCGGCATTCCAGCGCCAGCGCACGCCAAACAGTGGCGCTTCGAGCACCGCTTGAATCAGCAGATGTTCGGCGCTGCTGCTGTGCAAATAACGCCAGACGTCATCCAGTTCAAAACTGTGCGCGGTCGACAGCGACAAGACAATCGCGTCCTCGCTGGCGGCGGCCTGCAACTCGAAGTTGAACGTGCGGCAGAAGCGCTTGCGTAATGCCAGGCCCCAGGCGCGGTTGATGCGGCTGCCGAACGGCGTGTGGATGATCAGTTGGGTGCCGCCGGACTCGTCGAAAAAACGCTCCATCAGCAGCGTGTCCTGCGACGGCAGGGCGCCGAGTGTCAGGCGCGCGCGGGCGAGGTAATCGACCAGTTGTTCGGCGCTGGCGAGGTTGAGGCCGAGGGTTTCGGTCAGCCAGTCGAGCGCCGGTTGCAGGTTGCCCGGCGTGGCGCCGAGCAGTTCATCGAGTTGTGCTTGCAGGCGCGCGACCGCAAACGACAGTTCGGCGCTGCGCCCCGGCGCCTCGCCGAGCCAGAACGGAATGGTCGGCGGCTGGCCTTGGGCGTCTTCGACCCGGACCTTGCCGGCGTCGATGCGCAGGATTCGATACGAGGTATTGCCCAACTGGAAGATATCGCCGGCAATGCTTTCCACTGCGAAGTCTTCGTTGACGCTGCCGATGTTCAGCCCTTGCGGCTCGAGCAGCACGCTGTAATCGGCGTTGTCCGGGATCGTCCCACCGCTGGTGACGGCGGTCAGTTTGGCGCCACGGCGCCCGCGCAAGGTGCGGGTCACGGCGTCGCGATGCAGGTAAGCGCTGCGCATGCCTTGGCGACCGTTGTAGCCTTCGGCGAGCATGTGCAGCAGGGCCTGATAGTGTTTTTCGTCGAGGCTGGCGTATGGCGACGCTTGACGGGCCAGCGCCAGCAGGGCGTCTTCGTGCCATTCCTGGCAACTGACTTCGGCGATGATTTGCTGGGCGAGCACGTCCAGCGGCGCTTCGGGGATCAATAACGTGTCGAGTTCACCACGGCGCACGCAATCGAGCAGCGCGGTGCATTCGATCAAATCGTCGCGGGTGGTGGCGAACAAGCGGCCCTTGGGCGTGCCGCCGACCTGGTGCCCCGAGCGGCCGACCCGTTGCAGGAATCCGGCAATCGAGCGCGGCGAGGAGATCTGGCACACGAGGTCGACGTCGCCGATGTCGATGCCCAATTCCAGCGAAGCGGTGGCGATCAGCACTTGCAGCTCGCCGCGCTTGAGCCGTTGCTCGGCGTCGAGGCGAAATTCCTTGGCCAGGCTGCCATGGTGCGCGGCCACCGCGTCTTTGCCGAGGCGGTCGCTCAGATGTCGGCTCAAGCGCTCGGCGAGGCGTCGGGTGTTGACGAAAATCAGCGTGGTGCGGTGTTCGCGGGCGAGGGCGGCGAGGCGGTCGTAGACCAGTTGCCAGACGTCGTTGGCCATCACTGCTGTCAGCGGCACCGGCGGCACTTCAATGCCTAGATCCCGCGGCCGCGCGTGGCCGATGTCGATAATCTCGCAGTCGCGGTCGCGGCCGACGAGAAAGCGTGAAACCGCTTCGATGGGTTTCTGCGTGGCCGACAAACCGATGCGCATCAGCGTTTGCGGGCAGAGCGCCTGCAAGCGTTCCAGGCTCAGCGCCAGATGGCTGCCGCGTTTGCTGGCGGCGATGGCGTGGATTTCATCGACGATCACCGTGCGCGTGCTGCCGAGCATTGTTCGCCCGGAGTCGGAGCCGAGCAGCACGTAGAGCGATTCCGGGGTGGTCACGAGAATGTGCGGCGGCTTGCGGCGCATCGCCGAGCGTTCTTTTTGCGGCGTGTCGCCGGTGCGCACGGCGGTGCTGATCTGCAGTTCGGGCAGGCCCATCCGCCGCAGTTGTTCGGTGATCCCGGCCAGCGGGTTTTGCAGGTTGATCTGGATGTCGTTGGACAACGCCTTGAGCGGCGAAACGTAGACCACCAGGGTTTCGTCGGGCAATTGCCCGCCGTTGTCCAGGCCTCGGTGGACCAGATCGTCAAGCACGGCGAGGAACGCGGTGAGGGTTTTGCCGGAGCCGGTGGGCGCCGCGATCAAGACGCTGCGGTGCTGGCGAATCAACGGCCACGCCCGCGCCTGGGCGGCGGTGACCGTCGGGAAGGTGTTGCGGAACCAGGCACTGACAGCCGGATGAAAGCCGGCCAGCGCAGTGTCGGCGGGGATGGGCA
>NZ_MKGS01000138.1:0-59839 GCF_002836905.1 Pseudomonas sp. 43NM1
GAGGCTGCGTCGGGCTGCGCAGCGGCCCCCGAGGGCGGTCCTGCGGACACGCAACGCAGCCTCGTACCTCGGCAGCTGCTACATAGGGATCGTGTCTTTGGCCGTAGACCCTGACCCAAACCTGCGCGCCGAAGCCGAGAAGCGCGGTTGGCCTGTCATGTCATTGCGCGACTGAAACCCTTTGTAGCAGCTGCCGAGGCACGAGGCTGCGTCGGGCTGCGCAGCGGCCCCCGAGGGCGGTCCTGCGGATACGCAACGCAGCCTCGTACCTCGGCAGCTGCTACATAGGGATCGTGTCTTTGGCCGTAGACCCTGACCCAAACCTGCTCGCCGAAGCCGAGAAGCGCGGTTGGCCTGTCATGTCATTGCGCGACTGAAACCCTTTGTAGCAGCTGCCGAGGCCCGAGGCTGCGTCGGGCTGCGCAGCGGCCCCCGAGGGCGGTCCTGCGGACACGCAACGCAGCCTCGTACCTCGGCAGCTGCTACATAGGGATCGTGTCTTTGGCCGTAAACCCTGACCCAAACCTGCGCGCCGAAGCCGAGAAGCGCGGTTGGCCTGTCATGTCATTGCGCGACTGAAACCCTTTGTAGCAGCTGCCGAGGCACGAGGCTGCGTCGGGCTGCGCAGCGGCCACCGAGGGCGGTCCTGCGGATACGCAACGCAGCCTCGTACCTCGGCAGCTGCTACATATCTATTCGTGTCAAACCGGTTTCGCGCCCATCAATCCGGCGATTGCGATCAGGCAGGCAAAACTGAATAACGCCAACGCGAAGGTGAATTTGCCCACGCCGCCCGGCGCCTTGCGCAGTTTGTTCAACCGCACCAGCAGCCAGAACCACGCCAGCGCCGCGACGGTGTAGAGCACGCTCGACGCCAGAATCCACGTCTGCCCCAGCGGCCAGCCCACCAGATGCACCATCCACCAACCGGTAAACGGCATGCTCAACAATGCCAGGCCCATCAGCAGCCAGACAAACACCCGTGGCCGTTGCAAGGTGCGGGCCGCAGCAGTCGCATCACCACTACGTCGCGTTTGCCAAACCCAGATCCCCAAGCCCAGCGCACAGCCCAACAATATTGCCGTGGCCGCGGTGTGCGCCATTTTCAGGGCGGTTAACGTTTCCATGGTTCGATTTCCTCAGGGCTTGCCCATCAGCGTAGCCGCTCAGCCAAGAAACAACTGATAGGCCGGGTTGTCGCTTTCATCCCAATACGGGTAGCCGATTTCTTCCAGCGCCGCGGGCACCAGATGGCGTTCGTCGTGCGGCACTTGCAGGCCGGCGACCACTCGGCCGTCCGCCGCGCCATGGTTGCGGTAGTGGAACATCGAGATGTTCCAGCGCCCGCCGAGTTTGTTGAGGAAGTTGAACAACGCACCCGGGCGTTCCGGGAACTCGAAACGCAGCACCACTTCATCGACCACTTGCGCCGCGCGGCCACCGACCATGTGGCGGATGTGCAACTTGGCCAGTTCGTTGTCGGTGAGGTCGAGCACCGGGAAACCCTGCTCGGTGAGGCTGGCGATCAACGCAGTGCGCGGATCAGTGTCCGGGTGGGTCTGCACGCCAACGAAGATGTGCGCTTCGCTGCCGGTGTTGTAGCGGTAGTTGAATTCAGTGATCTGGCGCTTGCCGATAGCCTCGCAGAACGCTTTGAAGCTGCCCGGTTTCTCGGGGATGGTCACGGCGATGATGGCTTCGCGGCCCTCGCCCAGTTCGGCGCGCTCGGCGACGTGGCGCAAACGGTCGAAGTTGACGTTGGCCCCCGAGTCGATGGCGACGAAGGTCTGCCCGCTGACGCCGCGCTGCTCGACGTACTTCTTGATCCCCGCCACGCCAAGAGCGCCGGCAGGTTCGGTGATCGAGCGGGTATCGTCGTAGATGTCCTTGATCGCCGCGCAGATTTCATCGGTGCTGACGGCGATCACTTCATCGACATAGTCTTTGCAGATTTCAAAGGTGTGATGGCCGATCTGCGCCACCGCCACGCCGTCGGCAAAGATGCCCACGGTCGGCAGCACCACGCGCTCGCCAGCGGCCATTGCCGCTTGCAGGCAATTGGAATCGTCCGGCTCGACGCCGATGATCTTGATCTCCGGGCGCAGGTATTTCACGTAAGCGGCGATGCCGGCGATGAGCCCGCCGCCGCCGACCGGGACAAAAATCGCATCCAGCGGCGCCGGGTGCTGGCGCAGAATCTCCATCGCCACCGTGCCCTGCCCGGCAATGGTGTGCGGATCATCGTAAGGGTGGATGTAGACGTAGCCTTTTTCGTCGACCAGTTTCAGCGAGTAGGCCAGGGCTTCGGGGAACGAATCACCGTGCAGCACCACTTTGCCGCCACGCGAACGCACGCCTTCGACTTTGATTTCCGGGGTGGTCTTGGGCATGACGATGGTCGCTTTCACGCCCAATACCTTGGCCGCCAGGGCCAGGCCTTGCGCGTGGTTGCCCGCCGACGCGGTGACCACGCCGCGCGCGCGTTCTTCGTCGCTCAGTTGCGTCAGCTTGTTGTAAGCGCCGCGAATCTTGAACGAGAACACCGGCTGCAAGTCTTCACGCTTGAGCCAAATGCTGTTGCCCAGCCGCTCGGAGAGCTGGCGAGCAGTCTGCAACGGGGTTTCTACGGCAACGTCATAAACGCGCGAGGTGAGGATCTTCTTGACGTACTGTTCGAGCATCGGAAAGCATCACTGAGCGGGTTGGCAGGGCCAAGGAGTCTAACCCGGCTTTCGCCCGAGCGACCACACTAAACCGGTGGTTTTACCTGTGGCGAGGGGGTTTACCTGTGGCGAGGGGGTTTACCCCCGTCGGAGCGCGAAGCGCTCCCCTGCATTCGTTCAAACACAATCTGCCCAGCAGGTTTTACGACGGCTACGCCGCCGAACGGGGGTAAACCCCCTCGCCACAGGTAAACCCCCTCGCCACAGGGACACGCGCAACCCATCAGCCTATAATGCCGGCCTTTCCGTTCTCCCCTTGCCCGCTTCGGAGCCCGCATGACTCAGGATCAACTCAAACAGGCAGTGGCTCAGGCCGCCGTCGACTTCATCCTCCCGAAACTCGACGACAAAAGCATCGTCGGGGTCGGCACCGGCTCCACCGCCAACTGCTTCATCGACGCACTGGCCAAGCACAAGGGCGCATTCGACGGCGCCGTCGCCAGTTCCGAAGCCACCGCCGCGCGCCTCAAGGGCCACGGTATTCCGGTGTATGAACTCAACACCGTCAGCGACCTCGAGTTCTACGTCGACGGCGCCGATGAAAGCGACGCTCACCTGAACCTGATCAAGGGCGGCGGCGCAGCCCTGACCCGCGAGAAGATTGTCGCGGCAGTGGCCAAGACCTTCATCTGCATCGCTGACGGCAGCAAACTGGTGTCGGTGCTCGGCGAGTTTCCGCTGCCGGTCGAAGTGATACCGATGGCCCGCAGCCACGTCGCTCGCGAGTTGGTGAAACTGGGCGGCGACCCGGTTTACCGCGAAGGCGTGCTGACCGACAACGGCAACATCATTCTTGATGTGTTCAACATGCAGATCACCAATCCCGTCGAACTGGAAAAGCAGATCAACGCGATTGTCGGCGTCGTCACCAACGGCCTGTTCGCGGCGCGCCCGGCGGACTTGCTGTTGCTGGGCACCGCTGAAGGCGTGAAAACCCTCAAGGCCTGACGCATAGCGCTCTTGTAGGAGCAGAGCTTGCTCGCGAACAGCGGTGTGTCTGACGGACCGCGTTTTCGTTGTTCGCGAGCAAGCTTTGCTCCTACAAGGTTTTGGGGTGACGGCTAGGGTTGTGCCGGTTTTTTGAAGGTGTAAAACAGGTTCGGCTCGCTGACGAGGTACAACACGCCGTCGTCATCCATCGCAATCCCTTCCGCCTGCGGCACTGTCCGCTTCAGCCCCTGACGCCCCTTGTTCAGTGACATCGTGCTCAACGGTCGGCCGTCCACGTCCATTTCGATAATCAGCCGCGATTCATCCGACAGCGCCATCAAATGGCCGCTGCGCTCATCGTATTGCAGGCTCGACAGGTCACGCACAAACATCCCGGCATCGCGCTTGGGGTTGTTGACCACGTGCACCGCGTAGGATTTTTCCGGGTTGTAATGCGGGAAGCCCTGCACTTCGTAGATCAGCATCGGGTCGCGCTCCTTGGCGACAAACAGGCGCTTGCCCACCGAGTCATACGCCAGGCCTTCGAAACCCTTGTTGCTGCTCATGTGCACACCGAGGGTCATCTGTTCGGCGTCATCGGCGTCGAGGAACGTCGTGTCTTTTTCCAGATGAATCTTGATCAGGCGCTGCTGGCGCTCGTCGGAGATCACGTAGGTGTCGGCGCTGATGTACTCCACCGCTTCCGCGTCGCCGAAACCGATCAGCGCGATGCGTCGCAGGATCTTGCCCTCCAGCGACATCTCGACCAGTTCGGCATTTTTGTTGGTCACCGTGAACAGGCTTTTGCGCACCGGATCGTAAGTCAGCGCCGAGACATCGTCGTCGAGCCCGTCGATCACCTGCGCCTCGATCACCACCTGATACTGGTCCAGGCCAATCGACTGCTCGCCGTAAGGATGCCAAGCCACTTGCAGATTGAACCAGGCGCGCTCGAACAGGCGCATGTATTGACCGATCGCGACCAGCGCGATCAGGGCAATCACCAGGAAGATTGAAACCAGTGGTTTGGGGCGGGCAAGTCGGCGCATTCGGGCAGCTCGAAAACAGGGCGGGCGGATGAAATACCACGGCTGTCTGAACTGAAGCTTAATGGCCTATTGCCGCGGTGCAGCAGATTTACCCTAACCTGCGCCCGCGCGCCACCCTTGCGCTGTAGGCTATTTCTGTTTTTCGAAGCGATAAAACAGATTCGGCTCGCTGACCATGTACAGCGTGCCCGCCTCGTCCATGGTCACGCCCTCGGCGCGGGGGATGGTTTTCTTCAAACCGTTGAAGCCGCCGAGCAGGGTCATGAAGCTGACCTGTTCGCCCGTCTCGTCCAGTTCCAGCAACAGGTGCGAGTCGGCCGACAGCACCAGGGTGTGCCCGGTGCGCGGGTCGATGGCCAGCGCCGAGAGGTTACGGATGTCCAGTTCGTTGCTGGCGAGTTTCTGCTTGTCGCCGCTGAGCGTCTGGCTGCCGTCGCTTTTCCAGGTGAACAACGCGGGCGGGCGTTCTTCGCCGAGCAACAGCTGTTGATTGCGCGAATCCCAGGCGACCGCCTCGAACGCTTTGTTCTGATCCTCAGACGTGCCGAGGTCGTATTTGGGGAAGTTGTCGCGTTGCAGTTCGCGGGTGTCGGCATCGATCTTGACGATCGACAGCAGGTGTTCGCGCTCATCGGTGATGGCGATCAAACCATTGGCCATTACGGTCAGGCCTTCCGGGTTGCTCCAGCCCACCAGCGGCATTTTGCGCAGCACGTCGCCCTGCAGATCGAGCTCAACCAGGAACGGATTTTTGCCCATGACGGCAAACAGGGTTTTGGTTTGCGGGTTGTAAGCGAGGTCGGACGCCTCGTCCTTTTCCATGCCCGGCAGCGCTTTGCCATCGATCACTGCCTGGTAATCCGGCAGCCAGATGCTTTCCTTGCGCTCGGTCGGGCTCTCGAAACGCTCGAGCACCCACAGCAGGCCACGGTCGTCCCAATGCATCGCAAACGCCAAGCCGTAACCCGCAACGATCACCAGCAACAACCAGTAATACCAGCGCATGAAAAAGCGTGGACGGCGGGAAGTTTGTGCAGTCGGAAGCGGTCGGGTGGCCATCGGGAATGCGTTCCAGAAATTCAGGCTAAGGGTAATAGCACAATCAGGGCTGGCTCAGCGGCCAGTGACCGAAGAATTATCCGGATGGGATGTGAAAAAAACGGGAAATGGCAAGAACACCTTTGCGCGAATCCTCAAAACCCAATGTGGGAGCGAGCTTGCTCGCGATGAGGCCGTGTCAGTCAACAGAGATGTCGAATGACAGGCCGCTATCGCGAGCAAGCTCGCTCCCACAGGGTTTTGCGTTGTTTCGGTTAGCGGACGCTGCTGTTGAAGCTGCTTGCGCCGGGCAATTCCAGCACCAGTTCGTCGCCGACGTTCAGCGGGCCGACGCCGACCGGGGTGCCGGTCAGGATCACGTCACCGGCCTGCAGCGAGAAGCAGCCGGCCATGTACTGGATCATCGGCACGATCGGGTTGAGCATGTCCTTGCTGTTGCCGTCCTGGCGCACGTCGCCATTGATGGTCAGGCGAATGCCGATGTCGGTGAGGTCAGCGAAAGTGCTGGCGGCCACGAACGGCGCGATCACAGCGGCGCCATCGAACGACTTGGCGATTTCCCATGGCAAACCCTTGGATTTCAGCTCGGCCTGCTTGTCGCGCAAGGTCAGGTCGAGCGCCGGGGCGATACCGGAGATTGCGTCGAGGACTTCTTCACGGCTCGGCTTGGTCGACAGCGGCTTGCCGATCAACACCGCAATTTCCGCCTCGTAATGCACCGAGCCACGCTCGGTCGGAATCGCAAAACCGCCTTCCAGCGGCACCACGCAACTGCCCGGCTTGATGAACAGCAACGGCTCGGTAGGCACCGGGTTGTCCAGTTCCTTGGCGTGTTCGGCGTAGTTACGGCCAATGCACACCACTTTCCCCAGCGGGAAGTGAATACGCGTGCCGTCGACATACTGGTGCTGATAGCTCATTTCCCGACTCCTGTTGCGTAGCGCTTAAGTTCGAAAATCAAACCGCGAAAATTTTACCCGGGTTCATGATGCCGTTCGGGTCGAACACCGCTTTCACGGCTTTCATGTACTCGATCTCAACCGGCGAGCGGCTGTAGGTCAAGTAATCACGTTTGGTCATGCCCACGCCATGTTCGGCAGAAATCGAGCCGTTGTACTTCTCGACGGTTTCGAACACCCACTTGTTGACGGTCGCGCACTTGGCAAAGAACTCGTCCTTGCTGAGGTTTTCCGGTTTGAGGATGTTCAGGTGCAGGTTGCCGTCGCCGATATGGCCGAACCAGACGATTTCGAAGTCCGGGTAGTGTTCGCCGACGATCGCGTCGATTTCCTTGAGGAACGCCGGGACTTTAGACACGGTGACCGAAATGTCGTTTTTGTACGGCGTCCAGTGCGAGATGGTTTCGGAGATGTACTCGCGCAGCTTCCAGAGGTTCTGCAACTGGCTTTCGCTCTGACTCATCACGCCGTCGAGCACCCAGCCCTGCTCCACGCAATGCTCGAAGGTTTCCAACGCGTGGTTGGCCACTTCTTCAGTGGTCGCTTCGAATTCCAGCAATGCGTAGAACGGGCAATCGGACTCGAACGGCGCCGGCACGTCACCGCGCGCCATGACTTTGGCCAGGGCCTTGTCGGAGAAGAATTCGAATGCAGTCAGGTCGAGCTTGCTTTGGAAGGCGTGCAGCACCGGCATGATCGAGTCGAAATCGGTGGTGCCGAGGACCATAGCGGTGAGGTTCTTCGGCGCGCGGTCGAGGCGCATGGTCGCTTCGACGACAAAACCCAGCGTGCCTTCAGCGCCGATAAACAGCTGACGCAGGTCGTAACCGGTGGCGTTCTTGATCAGGTCGCGGTTGAGTTCCAGCACATCGCCCTTGCCGGTGACGACTTTCATGCCGGCGACCCAGTTGCGGGTCATGCCGTAGCGAATCACCTTGATCCCGCCGGCATTGGTGCCGATATTGCCGCCAATCTGGCTCGAACCCGCCGACGCGAAGTCCACCGGGTAGTACAAGCCTTTTTCCTCGGCGACGTTCTGCAGATGCTCGGTGACCACGCCGGGCTGGCAAACGGCCGTGCGGTCAGTCAGGTTCACTTCGAGGATCTGGTTCATGTAATCGAACGACACCACCACTTCGCCATTCGCCGCCACGGCAGCGGCGGAAAGCCCGGTGCGACCGCCGGATGGCACCAGCGCCACTTTGCGGGTGTTGGCCCAACGGACGATGGCCTGGACCTGTTCGGTGGTCTTGGGAAACACAATGGCCGTCGGGGCCGGGGCGAAATGCTTGGTCCAATCCTTACCGTAAGCATTCAGGGAGTCGGCGTCGGTCAGGACCTTGCCAGGCTCAACCAGGGTCTTCAGCTCTTCAATCAGGGCAGGATTGGTCATCGACAGAACTCTCGAACAATTCATGGTCATCCTGAGAACGCTTCACGTCGCAGGAATGAGTGTTTAGCGGGGTGCGTATGCTAGCATACCGACCCCGCAGGGTAGTGCCCAAAGGCTATTCTGCGGCGACGGCTTTCCTGCCGTCCGGGTCAGCGTCTGCTGGCTATTTCCTGCCATTTTTCTCCGGGATACAGGTTTACGCAGATGAGCAAGACTTCTCTCGATAAGAGCAAGATCAAGTTCCTTCTTCTCGAAGGCGTCCACCAATCGGCTGTCGACGTTCTCAAGTCGGCTGGCTACACCAGCATCGAGTACCTCACCGGTTCTCTGCCGGAAGCCCAGTTGAAGGAAAAGATCGCTGATGCACACTTCATCGGCATTCGCTCCCGCACGCAGCTGACCGAAGAAATCTTCGATCACGCGAAGAAACTCGTCGCCGTCGGCTGTTTCTGCATCGGCACCAACCAGGTTGACCTGAACGCTGCCCGCGAACGCGGTATCGCTGTGTTCAACGCGCCGTACTCCAACACCCGCTCCGTGGCTGAGCTGGTGCTGGCCGAAGCGATCCTGTTGCTGCGCGGCATCCCTGAGAAAAACGCTTCCTGCCACCGTGGCGGCTGGATCAAGAGCGCGGCCAACTCCTTCGAGATCCGTGGCAAGAAGCTCGGCATCGTCGGTTACGGCTCGATCGGCACGCAGTTGTCGGTTTTGGCCGAAGGCCTGGGCATGCAGGTGTTCTTCTACGACACCGTGACCAAGCTGCCGTTGGGCAACGCGACGCAGGTCGGCAAGTTGACCGATCTGCTTGGCATGTCTGACATCGTCACCCTGCACGTTCCGGAAACCGCCGCCACCCAGTGGATGATCGGCGAGAAGGAAATCCGCGCCATCAAGAAGGGCGGCATTCTGATCAACGCTGCGCGCGGCACCGTGGTCGAGCTCGAAGCACTGGCGGACGCGATCAAGGACAAGCACCTGATCGGCGCAGCCATCGACGTCTTCCCGGTGGAGCCACGCTCCAACGACGAAGAATTCGAAAGCCCGCTGCGTGGCCTCGACAACGTGATCCTGACCCCGCACATCGGCGGTTCCACCGCTGAAGCGCAAGCCAACATTGGTCTGGAAGTGGCGGAAAAACTGGTCAAGTACAGCGACAACGGGACGTCGGTGTCGTCGGTCAACTTCCCGGAAGTGGCCCTGCCGGCTCACCCTGGCAAGCACCGTTTGCTGCACATCCACGAGAACATTCCGGGTGTGATGAGCGAGATCAACAAGGTTTTTGCCGAAAACGGTATCAACATTTCCGGTCAGTTCCTGCAGACCAACGAGAAAGTCGGCTACGTCGTGATCGACGTCGACGCCGATTACTCGGAAATCGCCCAGGAGAAACTGCAGCACATCAATGGCACCATTCGTTGCCGCGTGTTGTTCTAAGACAGCGGCAAGCCTCAAGCTTCAAGCGGCAAGCTAAGTTCGCTTTTGCTTCTACTTGAGGCTTGAAGCTTGAAACTTGCAGCTAATAAAAAAGGGAGCCCCTCGGGGCTCCCTTTTTTTATTCGACGTTGACGGTGATCTTTTTCGAAACGATTGGCGGCTCGAAAGCCATGTGTCCCATGTCGCCCAACTCCAGCTGCAAAGTGTGTTTGCCTGGAGTCAGTTTCAGATCGGAAACCTTCACTTCCGTCTGCGCTTTGCCAAAATGCACATGTTTGGCGTCTGCCGGGATGACTTGACCGGCAGCAATCGGCGCGGTGTCGATCAGCAAATGGTGGTGACCTGAATGCGCAGTCGAGTCACCGGCCGGCGCCAGGGAGATGTCCTTGACGCCGAACTTGATTACCGCGTCCTGTTTGATGGTGGCGCCGTCTTCCGGGGAAACAATGAACGCTTCGGCGCCCTTGGGGGCCGGAGTGGCGGCCGTTGCCAGCATCGAAGCACCCATCAACAGGCCAGCCAACGCTGCTCGTGACATGAACGTTTTCATTCTCTTCTCCAGTTTTTCCGTAAAATCCGCACGGCCGTGACAACTTCACGGCCATTCGTTGTCGAAGGACCTCGACAACCATAGCAAAGCGAGCCTGAATCAGAGCATCGCAATAATGAATTCAAAGGAGTGACCATGCGCTTTTTGCCTGGCCTGATCTGCCTGCTACCCCTTTTGAGCCCGCTGGCTCATGCCGAACTGATTGACGATGTGTTCGATCGCGGTGAATTGCGCATCGCTTTAGAGGCTAATACACCGCCCTTCAATTTCAAGGACGACGGCAAACTGACCGGGTTCGAAGTCGAGTTGGGTCAGTTGCTGGCCAATGAGCTGGATGTGCGCGCCGATTTCGTCGTCACCGATAACGGCGACCTGCTGCCCGGCGTCGAAACCGGCAAGTACGACGTCGCCATCAACCACATAGCAATGACCGCGGAACTCAAGGATCGTTTCGACTTCAGCCAGCCTTACAGCCACACCGACGCGCAATTGATCGCGCAGAAACCGGCGCAACCGCAGTCGATGCTGCTGGTGCAATCGTTGAACGCCGAGGCGCCGAAGGCCAGCGAGCCGGTGAGCCTGGCGATTCCGTTCCAGAAAGGTAACCCGGCGTTTCACGCGAGCCTGGACAACGCGCTGCAACGGATCAAGGCCGATGGCCGCCTGGAGGCGTTGACGCAGAAATGGTTCGGGGCGGATACGAGTGTTGAGCCCAAGCCCTGAGATTTTTGAGGCCTTTAGATCCACCCCTCACCCCAACCCTCTCCCCAGAGGGGAGAGGGTAAAGGGAGCCGATCTCCATGGTCTTCAAGGCCTGAGTTCGGCGTTTGATCGCAGTAGACCTGCTTTTTTCAAGACTCGAGTTCAACTCGGTAATTCAGGTCGATGTAGCTCCAAGGACAACTCGGTCAGTCCCCCCTACCCTCTGGGGAGAGGGTAAAGGGAGCCGATCTCCATGGTCTTCAAGGCCTGAGTTCGACGTTTGATCGCAGTAGACCTGCTTTTTTCAAGACTTGAGTTCAACTCGGTAATTCAGGTCGATGTAGCTCCAAGGACAACTCGGTCAGTCCCCTCTACCCTCTGGGGAGAGGGGAAAGGGAGCCGATCTCCATGGTCTTTAAAGCCTGAGTTCGGCGTTTGATCGCAGTAGACCTGCTTTTTTCAAGACTTGAGTTCAACTCGGTAATTCAGGTCGATGTAGCTCCAAGGACGACTCGGTCAGTCCCCTCTACCCTCTGGGGAGAGGGTTAGGGTGAGGGGTGGATTCAGGATCAGCTCAAAGCTCTCAAAGCCAGCGCCGCCTCAATCAACTCCAGCTCACTGAACACTTGCACGCCATGGCGCTTGAGCAGCGCCGCCGTCACGCCTTCGCCGGCGACTTTCACGCCGCTGAATGTGCCGTCATAGGTCAGCACATTCCCGCACGACGGGCTGTTGGCCTTCAACACGGCAATCCGGATCGCGTGCTTTTGCACCAGTTCCAGCGCCTGCCATGCCCCCGACAGAAACGCCGCGCTGACGTCCTCGCCCTCGGTGGTGATCACCGAGGCCTGGCCATCAAGCACTTCAGCGCCCTGCCCGCCCGGTATTTCCGCCGCCGCGCGCGGCGTCGGCAGCCCGCCCGCGACTTCCGGGCACAACGGCACCACCCGACCTTCGGCGATCCACTGGTCCAACAGATCAAATGGCCCACTCGCGCCGCCGTCGTAGCGCACGCGGTGGCCGAGCAGGCAGCGGCTTACCAGAATCTTTTGCATGATCAGAACGGCTCGTTGCCGCGCCGGCGAAACCACCCGGTCAATGACAGGCGATCGCGGGTCGCGGGCAGGACTTCGTGGGGCACTTCGCCCGACAGGAACACCACCAGGCAGCCGCCGGTGGGCACCACGTTGTGTTCGACGCCGCCCTTCAAATACATGCGCAATTCGCCGCCATGCTCCGGCAGCCACGCATCGTTGAGGTAGATCACCGCCGACACCATGCGCCGGTCATCGTCGCGGAAACGGTCGACATGCTTAAGGTAGAACGCGCCGGGCGGGTACATCGCGAAGTGGCTTTCGAAGTCTTCCAGACCGAGGAACAAACCACGGTTCATCGCCTCGCGCAGGCTGTCCATCAGGCTCAGGTAGCTGTCGCAGGACTCGGCTTCACCCGGTTCGAGCCACTGAATATGGTCGCCGCGAATGCCTTCGCGAATCTCCGAAGTCGGCCCACGGCCTACCGCTGCCGGCGCCAATTCACCCTCGGCTGCACGTTTACGGCACTCAGCCGCCAACTCCCGGGTCAGACCCAGAGGCAGGAAAATATTCTGCTGCGACCAGCCCCGTTCGGCCAGGTCGTCGACGATACGTAACAGCAGTGGGTGATCAGAGGATATTTGCATGGCGCGCATAGTATTCCTGTGCCTGCAAATCCGACAGAGCCGCGCAGCGGGCTGATACGAATTCTCGACAAGTTCTTGTACCGCACGGAGAATAGTCGCCTGCTGACAGGAGTCCCTATGCGCCGTTTGCTTTTCTCACTGCTGATGTTCTGCGTTTTGCCCGCGTGGGCAGACGACCACGACCAGTTGTACAAGGTCGCCGGTTGGCCAGAACAACGCGCGCATTTCAACGAAGCCCTGTCGGCCGCGCAGCAGCGCTACCAGAACAGCCTGCCGCCGGCGGTGTTTCAGGCATTGCTGAACAACAGCAACCAGCGCTTCGCCCCGCAAGCCATGGATCAGCGCGCCGAAGCGCAATTTCGCCAGACCCTCGCCGATCCGAAACCAGCGCTGACGTTTTTCCAGTCGCCGCTGGGCAAGAAGATCGTAGCCGCTGAATTGCTTGCGACCCGCCGCGATCAACTGGCGAAAAATGCCACGGGGTTGCCCAAGATCCAAGCCAGTGACAGCCGCCTGCTGATCATCGGCCACCTCGCCCAGGCCCTGCCCGCCCGCGAGGCCGGCGCCGAAGTGACGCTGGCGATTGCCGGCATCGCCGCTGACAGTTTGAGTTCGATGATCCCCGGTTTGCTCGGTGGCGGTCAGGCGCCGGGCATGTTGAACGGTCAGCGCCAGCGCTTGATGGATCAAATGAGCGCCGACCTCAACAACACGCTGCTCTACGTCTATCGCGACTTGTCGGATAACGAACTGGAAGAATTCGCAACGTTCGCCGAATCGGCGGAAGGCAAAGCGTATTACCAGGCTGCGCTGGCAGCGATCCGCGCCGGGTTGGCGGTGGGGCAGTAGGATTTTTAGCCCTACCCAGTGATTTTTTGGTGCTTGATAGATCGCCTTCGCGGGCAAGCCTCGCTACTACAGGGGATATGCATTCCAAATGTAGGAGCGAGGCTTGCCCGCGAAGAGGCTGGTAAGGCCGCTAAAGATTGCGCCCCTTGATCCGCTTGGTCAAAAACCCGAAATACTCTTCCCTCAACGCCGCCGTCTCATTCGCCAAATGATGCCGCGCCAACGGCAGCATCAACACCTGCGGCCGATCGAACTTGGCATTCAACACCGCAAGGTTATGCTGCCAATCCACCGTCATGTCCGCTTGCCCCTGCACAATCAGCGGCCGTCGCGGACTCTTCGGCGCCCCTTCGACACGCCTGATCCAGCGCCGCAGCGCCCCGACCCAAGCCGTCGGCAAACGCAGCGGCTGCAACGGATCGGCCTGCAGAAACGGCAGAAACGCCGGGTCATTGGAATTCTCGCTGAAGCGCCGGGCGATGCCTTTGACGAACGGCCGCAGCACGTGATAACTCAGCTGCGACCAGCCCCACGCCCGTGGCCGAACCAGCGGCGAGAGCAAAATAACCTGCCCCTGCGCCGGGCTGTCGACGCCGTGATTGAGCACATGATCAATCACGATCGCGCCGCCGGTGCTCTGCCCGCAGAGGTGCCACGGTTGCGGCAGACCCAGCGTTTGCGCTTCGACGAACAAGCCTTGCAGGGTGTCCTGATACTCGGCGAAATCCTTGATGCTCGCGCGCTCGCCGCTGGACAGTCCATGCCCCGGCAAATCGCAGGCGATCACCGCGAACCCCTGATCCAGCGCCCACTCGATCACATGCCGATACAAACCGGTGTGATCGTAGAAACCGTGAAACACAAACAACGTCGCTTTCGCCCGCTCCGGCCACCAGACCTGGCTGACCACCTCATATTCCGCCACCTGAAAACGCCCCAGACCCTGGCGCAGCGTGCGGCCCGGAAAGTCCAAACCATAAAAAAGCTGGTACGCCTGGCCCTGCGCCGACAACGGCTGCCACTCGGCCAATGGCCGCAGGCTGGCACGGAGGTGATCGGGATCGAAAGTGGCAGGCATGGGTTATTCCAGAGCGCGAAACAGACTTTATGGGCCTGCGATATTCATCTGTCGCGGCAAGCATGGCAAGCTGGGCGATCTTCGAGGATTGAAAGCCATGCGTCCGGCCTACCGCACCACTCTGTTTGCCAGCCTGCTCGCCCTCGTGTGCGCCGGCGTGTTGTGGGCGGCTTACGACTGGTTTCAGGGCCGCTACTTACGCGCTTTCAGCGAACACACGGCGGTGTTTTCCGGCGACCCGCTGCGCCTGCCCGACGACCTCGCCGGCCCCGGCGCGATCCGCCTCGTGCATTTCTGGGACCCGGCCTGCCCGTGCAATGTCGGCAATCAACAGCACCTCAGCGAACTGGTCGAGCACTACGTGTCGCAAGGCGTCGAGTTTTACGCAGTGCAAAAACCCGGCAGCCACGGCCAGTTGCCCAGCACCTTGAGCAGCCTGAAAAGCATCAACGTCTTGCCCGGTTCCGAGCAGATCCCGGCCAGCCCCGCCGTAGCGATCTGGGACCGCGCCGGCAAACTCGCCTATTTCGGCCCGTACAGCGAAGGCCTGACCTGCAACTCCAGCAACAGCTTTATCGAACCGATCCTGCAAGCGTTGAACCAGGGCCGCAGCGTCAGCGCGACGCACACGCTGGCGGTGGGTTGCTATTGCCCGTGGCCGGTGGAAACGCAGTAAGGCATTCCGGACTATTCAAGGACCACAGTGCGCGGCACGGGAGGTCTGTGCTAAACGTTGGCAGCTCACACCGGCGGCCATGCAGAAAAGCGGTTCGCCAGAAGAACAGGGAGTCACCATGAAGCGCGTCCTGACCGTACTTGCCTTGCTGATCATCGCGCTGGCCGTTGGCGTCGGCGTTTACCTGTACAGCAAGCAGCCAACGCGTCAGGGCCAGGTCGAGTTGCGCAACCTGCAAGGCTCGGTGACCGTGCGCTACGACGAGCGCGGCGTGCCGCACTTGCGCGCCGAGAATGAAACCGACCTTTATCGCGCCCTCGGCTACGTGCACGCCCAAGACCGTTTGTTTCAGATGGAAGCCATGCGCCGTCTCGCCCGTGGCGAACTGGCGCAAGTCCTCGGGCCGAAACTGCTCGACACCGACAAACTGTTCCGCAGCCTGCGCATCCGCGAACGCGCTGACCGTTATGTCGCCGCACTGGATCGCCAGTCGCCGGCGTGGAAAGCCCTGCAAGCGTATCTGGACGGGATCAACCAATATCAGGACAGCCACGCGGCGCCGGTCGAGTTCGACGTGCTGGGCATCAGCAAACGCCCGTTCACCGCCGAAGACAGCATCAGCGTCGCCGGTTACATGGCCTACAGTTTTGCCGCCGCGTTTCGCACCGAGCCGTTGATGACTTACGTGCGCGATCAGCTCGGCGCCGATTACCTGAACATCTTCGACCTCGACTGGCAGCCCAACGGCGTCCTCGCCAAAACCCACAGCCAACCGGGCGTGGCCCTCGCCGCCAGCGACTGGAAAGACCTCAACGCCCTCGCCCGTTTGAGCGAACAGGCGCTGGGCGACAACGGCTTGCCGCAGTTCGAGGGCAGCAACGCCTGGGCCATCGCCGGCAATCGCAGCAAGAGCGGCAAACCGCTGCTGGCCGGTGATCCGCACATTCGCTTTTCGGTGCCGTCGGTGTGGTACGAGGCGCAATTGTCGGCGCCGGGTTTCGAGTTGTACGGGCATCATCAGGCGCTGGTGCCGTTTGCGTTTCTGGGGCACAACCTGGATTTCGGCTGGAGCCTGACCATGTTCCAGAACGACGATCTGGACCTGATCGCCGAGAAGGTCAACCCGGACAATCCGAATCAGGTCTGGTATCGCGGCCAGTGGGTGGACCTGCTCAACACCGAACAGCAGATCGCCGTGAAAGGTCAGGCGCCGGTCACGCTGACCCTGCGCCAATCGCCGCACGGGCCGATCATCAACGACGCGCTCGGCACTGCCGCCGGCAAGACGCCGGTGGCGATGTGGTGGGCGTTCCTCGAAACGCCGAACCCGATTCTCGAAGGCTTTTACCAGCTCAACCGCGCCCACACGCTGGCCAAGGCGCGCGCCGCCGCAGCCAAGGTGCAAGCGCCGGGGCTGAACATCGTTTACGCCAATGCCAAGGGTGATATCGGTTGGTGGGCGTCGGCGTTATTGCCCAAGCGGCCGGCCGGGGTCAAGCCGGGTTTCATCCTCGACGGCAGCAGCAATCAGCCGGACAAGGAAGGTTTTTACCCGTTCAGCGCCAACCCGCAGGAAGAAAACCCGGCGCGCGGCTACATCGTCTCGGCCAATTTCCAGCCGGTTTCGCCGACCGGCATGGAAATCCCCGGTTACTACAACCTGGCTGATCGCGGCCAGCAGCTGAATCGCCAGCTCAGCGACAAGAACGTGAAGTGGGACAACGAGGCCAATCAGCAGCTGCAACTGGGCACCACCACCGCGTATGGCCCGCGCCTGCTCGCGCCGCTGCTGCCGGTATTGCGCGAAGTGGTCAGCGACCCGGCCGAGCGTAAACTGGTCGAACAATTGGCGTTATGGCCGGGCGACTATCCGCTGGACTCGATCAGCGCCACGCTGTTCAACCAATTCCTGTTCAACCTCACCGACGCGACGCTGCGCGATGAGTTGGGCAATGACTTTTTCGAAACCCTGCTCTCCACCCGAGTGATCGACGCCGCGTTGCCGCGCCTCGCCGCCAGCGCGGATTCACCGTGGTGGGACAACCGCGCCACGCCCGCCAAAGAGACCCGCGCCGACACGGTCAAAGTCGCCTGGCAGGCGAGCCTCGCGCATCTGAAAACCACGCTCGGCGCCGATTCTGCGCAATGGCTGTGGGGCAAGGCGCACACGCTGACTCATGGTCATCCGTTGGGCACGCAAAAGCCGTTGGAGCGGGTTTTCAACGTCGGCCCGTTCGACGCGCCCGGCACCCACGAAGTGCCGAACAACCTCTCGGCGAAAATCGGCCCGGCGCCGTGGCCGGTGACTTACGGGCCATCGACGCGGCGGCTGATCGATTTCGCCGACGCGGCGCACAGCCTGACCATCAACCCGGTCGGGCAAAGTGGCGTGCCGTTTGATCGGCACTATGAGGACCAGGCTGAGGCGTACATCGACGGCATGTACGTGCAGGCGCATTTCAGCGATGAAGAAGTGACGGCGAATACGCGCAGCACCTTGAAGCTATTGCCAGCGCGGTAGTTTTTTAGTGTTTGTGCTGCCGTCTTCGCGGGCAAGCCTCGCTCCTACAGATCTCACCGTCCGTAGGAGCGAGGCTCGCCCGCGAAAAGGCCATCACAGGCGCCGAAGATCTAAATCCCGCGCCGCACCCGCCCCGGCGCTTCGCCGTAGATTTCCCTGAATTTCTTGCTGAACGCCGCTTGCGATTGGTAGCCGACCTGCAACGCGATATCGCTCAAACCCAGGTGCGATTGGCTGAGCAGACTGAATGCCAATTCCATCCGAATCTGCGTCAGCAACACCCACGGCGAGACCCCGGCCACTTTCACGAACGCACGCATGAACGTCGCGCGGGACATGTTCGCGGCATCGGCGAGGCTGTCGATGGTCCACTGGTGCGCCGGGTCCGCGAGCATCGCTTGCCAGGCGCGGCCGAGGCGTTTGTCGGCGAGTAACGCCAGCGCACCGCTGGCCGGGCCGAGCGTTGCCAGATGCGCGCGTAGCATCAGGGTGAACAAGGCCTGCGACAACGCGTCGAGCAAGAACTTCGCCCCCGCCTGATTGCCGTCCGCCTCGCCGCGCAGCACCTCGACCAGCGCCGGCAACGGCCCGTTGGCCGGCAGTGCGCCGCTGGGGATCACCAGATAATCCGGCAGCGAGGCAAACAGCAGCGAGGCGCGGTTGTAGTGAAAACTGCCGCAGAGCATGTCCAGGTCCGGGCTGGCGTTACCGATGCGATGCACCGGCAACGCACCGCCACGGATGATGTGCCGAGCGCTCGGCGCGACGGTTTTGCCGGGGCTGTGGATAACGTGGGGCGTGCCGCCGGGCAGCAGCAGAATGTCCCCGGCGCGCATCGGCAGGCGCTGGCCGTCGGGGAATTCGACGCGGCAATCGCCGGCCAGCACGATGTGATACGGCGCCTTGCCCAACACTTCCTGCTCGTGGGCCAGCGCCCAGTCGCCCTGGAATTGGCAGCGCAAATCCAGGGTCCCGCGCACATTGGCGAGGGTGATGAGTTTATCGATCGAATTCATTTGAGCGCATCGAAGAAATGACTGAGCGGATCGGACAAAACCGGACCGCGCCAAAGGGCAAAACTGAGCGTGTCGAAACAGTACACCCAACCTGCTCAGGAGTTAATGCAATGTTCAATAACTGGTCCGAACTGCTGCCCACCATCCAGAAAGCCTTTGGCGCGTTGGGCAAGAGCAACCCGAAAATGGTCAAGGCCTACATGGCGTTGGGCGAGGCCGCTGCCGAAAACGATGTGCTGGATGTGAAAACCCGCGAGTTGATCTCGATTGCGGTGGCGATCACCACGCGTTGCGACGGCTGTATCGCTTCGCACACGGCGGCGGCGATCAAGGCTGGCGCCAGTCGAGAGGAAGTCGCGGCGACCCTGGCCACCGCGATTTCGCTGAATGCCGGCGCGGCTTACATCTACTCGCTGCGCACGCTTGAGGCGTACGACACCCTGAAAAACTGAAGCGAAACCTGTGGCGAGGGGGCTTGCCCCCGTTGGGTTGCGAAGCAACCCCAAATTCCCAAACTGGTTGCATCAGGCATATCGCGGCTTGGGATTGGGGAGTGCTTCGCACTCCAACGGGGGCAAGCCCCCTCGCCACAGCAAGCGCTCTTGCCACAGTAAGCGTTCTTGCCACAGCAAGCTCGTTCGCACAGGGGTCGGTATTTTGCCTAGACCATCGCGGTGAAGTTGCGGCGAAATTGCTGTGGCGTCACGCCCAGTCGGCGGTTGAACACGCTGCGCATGTGTTGGGCGTCGCGAAAGCCGCATTGATACGCCACGGTTTTCAACGGCGAGCGCGTGCTTTCCAGCAGCACCCGCGCCGCATCCACGCGGGCCCGCTCGACGAACTCCGCCGGCGTCACTTTGGCTTCCTTGGCAAACACCCGGGAAAAGTTGCGCGCGCTCATGTTGGCGGCGTTGGCCAGATCGGACAGCGCCAGATCGCCAGTCAGATTGGCCAACACGTAGAGCTGCACCAACGCCACTGCCGAAGTCGGTTCGGCGTGCGGCGTGAGGAACGGGCTGAACTGCGATTGCCCGCCCGAGCGCTGGGTGAACACCACCAGCCGCTTGGCGACGCTGAGCGCGACTTCCGGGCCGTGATCGCGCGCTAGCAGGTACAGCGACAAATCGATCCCCGCCGTGACCCCGGCCGAGGTGTAAAGCTCGCCGTCCTGCACGTACAAACGATCGGCCTCGACCTGCGTGCCCGGAAACAACGCCGCCAGCGCTGGCGCGTCGTCCCAATGCGTGGTCACGGTGCGCCCCTCGAGCAAACCCGCACGCGCGAGAATGAACGCGCCGTTGCAGATCGAGCCAAAGCGCCGCGCCCGCGCGCAGGCATCGCGCAGCCAGGCATCAAACGTCGCGCCAAAATTCATGAACGGCAACTGCGGCCCGCCAGCCACCAGCAGCAAGTCGTAAGCGTCGAGTGCGGCGCTGAAATGCCGATGCGCGTTGAGCGACAAACCGTTCGAGCACGGCATCATCCCGCGCTCGATGCCAATGACCTCGAGCCGATAGTGATCGTGCGGCGCAAGAAAACGATTGGCCTCGGAAAACACATCCATGGGCCCGGTGACGTCCAGCGCCTGCACCCCGGAAAACACCACGATGGCGACGGATTTTTGCATGGCTCGAATCGCCTCTCTGACTTCAAGTTTCAACATGGCAAATACAAAACTGTGGCGAGGGGGCTTGCCCCCGTTGGAGTGCGCAGCACGCCCATTGCGGCACACTCGGTGACGAGAAACAGGGCTGCTTCGCAACCCAACGGGGGCAAGCCCCCTCGCCACAAAAGGCTCACACGCTGCGCTCAACCCTAGCCAATCCGCGCGCAACTAGCGAGGTTGGCGCGATTTGCATGCTCATTGGCCGGGATCGCAGGCATGCCGCGATTGTTCGTCACCCGCGGCGAGAACAGACTTTCCCCAGCAGCGCCGCCACGGCGTTCCCCACGAGGAAAGCACCATGAGCAGCATCATCGCCGGCATCAAAATCCCTGACAGCGCGTTGGCCAAAGCCACCACCGAATACATCCGCGACGTCGAATCCGATCTGCTTTACCACCACTCGCGCCGGGTGTTCCTGTTCGGCGCGTTGAGCGGTGAACGCAAACAACTGGCCTACAACCCCGAGCTGCTTTACGTCGGCGCGATGTTCCATGACTTGGGGCTGGTTGAAGGTCAGCGCAGCGATGACGAGCGGTTCGAAGTCGACAGTGCCAACGCTGCCAAAGCGTTCCTCAAACCGTATGGTTTGAGCGATGACGACATCGAGCAAGTCTGGCTGTCGATTGCGCTGCACACCACTCCGGGCGTGCCGCAGCATTTACGGCCGAACGTGGCGCTGGTGACGGCGGGGGTCGAGATGGACGTGCTCGGCATCGATTACGCGGCGTTCCCGAGCGAGCAGCGTGAAGCGGTGGTGCACGCTCACCCGCGTGGCGACGGGTTCAAGGAATGCATCCTGTGTGCGTTCGCCAACGGCTTCAAGCACAAACCCGATACCACGTTTGGCACGGTCAACGCGGATGTGCTGGTGGACAGCGAGCCGGGATTCAAACCGATGAACTTCGTCGAGATCATCCGCAAATCCCCTTGGGTGTCCTGAAACAACGGTGGGAGCGAGCTTGCTCGCGATGAGGGCATAACATTCAACGAAAGGGTTGAATGACAGTCCGCTATCGCGAGCAAGCTCGCTCCCACAGGGGAACGAGCATCGCCGGATCAGGCCGCTTGCGGCGCTTGCGGACGGCGTACGTCCGGTTGCTTCCACGAATCGGCGGCGCTTTCTTCGATGGCTTGCTGGATCGCGCGTTTGCGGTTTTCTTCGGCGCGACGACTGAAGAACCAGACCAGGAAGGTCACGATCGACACCGCCAGCAGTATCAGACTCGCCACCGCGTTGATCTCAGGCTTCACGCCCAGACGCACCGCCGAGAACACTTCCATCGGCAAGGTCGTCGAACCCGGCCCCGAAACAAAACTCGCCAGCACCAGGTCATCCAGCGACAGCGCGAACGACATCATCCCGCCCGCCGCCAGCGACGGCGCGATCATTGGAATGGTGATCAGCAGGAACACCTTCCACGGCCGCGCGCCGAGGTCCATCGCCGCTTCTTCGATCGACAGGTCCAGCTCACGCAAGCGCGCCGACACCACCACCGCCACATACGCCGCACAGAACGTCGTGTGAGCGATCCAGATGGTGACGATGCCGCGCTCCTGCGGCCAACCGATCATCTGCGCCATCGCCACAAACAGCAGCAACAGCGACAGACCGGTGATCACTTCGGGCATCACCAGCGGCGCCGTCACCAGCCCGCCAAACAGCGTGCGGCCCTTGAAGTGGGTGATGCGCGTCAGCACAAACGCCGCCAGCGTGCCGAGCGCCACTGCTGCAATCGCGGTGTAGCAGGCGATTTCCAGCGAGCGCAATACCGAGCCCATCAGTTGCGTGTTGTCGAGCAAACCGACATACCACTTGATCGACCAACCGCCCCACACCGTCACCAGTTTCGAGGCGTTGAACGAGTAGATCACCAGGATCAGCATCGGCGCGTAGATGAACAGCAAACCGACGATCAGCATGAAACTCGAGAAACGGAAGCGCTTCATTCTTTACCCTCCATTTCCTTGGCCTGACTGCGGTTGAACAGGATGATCGGCACGATCAGGATCGCCAGCATCACCACCGCCAGGGCAGACGCCACCGGCCAGTCACGGTTGTTGAAGAATTCTTGCCAGAGCACTTTACCGATCATCAAGGTTTCCGGACCGCCGAGCAGTTCCGGAATCACGAACTCGCCGACCACCGGAATGAAGACCAGCATGCACCCGGCGACAATGCCGTTTTTCGACAGCGGAATAGTGATTTTCCAGAAGCTGTTGAACGTGCTCGAACCAAGGTCCGACGCGGCTTCCAGCAGGCTGTTGTCGTGTTTCACCAAGTTGGCGTAGAGCGGCAGGATCATGAACGGCAGATAGGAGTAAACGACGCCGATGTAGACCGCCAAGTTGGTATTGAGGATCTGCAGCGGTTCGTCGATCCAGCCCATGGTCATCAGGAAACCGTTGAGCAAACCGTTGTTGCTGAGGATGCCCATCCACGCATACACGCGGATCAGAATCGCGGTCCAGGTCGGCATCATGATCAGCAACACCAGCACCGTTTGCAGCTCTTTGCGGGCGGTGGCGATGGCGTAGGCCATCGGGTAGCCGATCAGTAGACACAGGACGGTGCTGATCAGCGCCATCTTCAGCGAGCCGAGGTACGCGGCGATGTACAGCTCGTCGTCGCCGAGCATCGCGTAGTTGCCGAGGTTCAGCAGCAGTTGCAGCTTCTGCTCGGCAAAGGTGTAAATCTCGGTGTACGGCGGGATGGCCACGTCGGCTTCGGCGAAGCTGATCTTCAAGACAATGAAGAACGGCAACATGAAGAACAGGAACAGCCAGATGAACGGAACCCCGATGACCAGTTGGCGGCCATTGGGGATTATTCGGTTGATACGGCGTTTGAATTTGCGCATGTTCATGAGCGAAGTACCACGCCGCTGTCATCTTCCCAGTACACGTAAACCTGATCGCCCCAGGTCGGACGCTGGCCACGGCGCTCGGCGTTGGCCACGAACGACTGCACCAGTTTGCCGCTCGGCAATTCGACGTAGAACACCGAGTGGCCGCCGAGGTAGGCGATGTCGTGCACTTTGCCGCTCGACCAGTTGTATTCGCAGGTCGGCATCTGGGCGGTGACCAGCAGTTTCTCCGGACGAATCGCGTAAGTGACCGACTTGTCCTGCACCGAGGTACTGATGCCGTGGCCGACGTAGATCTGCCGATCGAGGTCTTTGCAGGTGATGGTCGCGTAACCCTCGGCGTCGTCGATCACTTCACCTTCGAAGATGTTGACGTTGCCGATGAATTCGCAGACCAGACGGCTGGTCGGGGTTTCGTAGATGTCGATCGGGCTGCCGATCTGCGCGATCCAGCCCAGGTGCATGATCGCAATGCGTTCGGCCATGGTCATGGCCTCTTCCTGATCGTGGGTGACCATGACGCAGGTCACGCCGACGCGCTCGATGATCTCGACCAGCTCAAGCTGCATCTGCGAACGCAGTTTCTTGTCCAGTGCGCCCATCGGCTCGTCGAGCAGCAACAGCTTCGGCCGCTTGGCCAACGAACGCGCCAGCGCCACACGCTGACGCTGGCCGCCGGACAACTGATGCGGCTTGCGTTTGGCGAACTGGCTCATCTGCACCAGTTTGAGCATTTCGGCCACACGCGCATCAACTTCAGCCGCCGGGATCTTGTCCTGCTTGAGGCCGAACGCGATGTTCTGCGCCACGGTCATGTGCGGGAACAAGGCGTAGGACTGGAACATCATGTTGATCGGCCGCTCGTACGGCGGCATATCGGTGATGTCCACGCCATCGAGGAAAATGCGCCCCTCCGTGGGCCGTTCAAACCCTGCGAGCATGCGCAGCAAGGTGGATTTGCCCGATCCCGAACCGCCGAGCAGGGCGAAGATTTCGCCCTTCTTGATTTCCAGGGACACGTCGTCCACGGCAATCGTCTCGTCGAACTTCTTCGTGACCCGGTCGATTTTGACCAACACCTGCTTCGGTGTCTGGTCGCCCTCGAGGGCTTTCTTGTAGGCGCCGGAGGCAACTGCCATTTACGAAACTCCCAAAACAAAAGAGTGCAGTTCGCTCAAGGTGAGCCAACCTTGGTTAGTTTGATCCTTGCCGCTATTTGCCCGACTTGACCTTGGTCCAGCTGCGGGTCATCAAACGTTGAATGTTCGGTGGTAACTCGGTCGATACGTAGGTTTTGTCGAGCACCGCTTGCGGCGGATAAACCGCGGCGTCGGTGCGAATCGACTGCTCCATCAACTTGTCCGACGCCGGGTTCGGGTTGGCGTAGCCCACGTAATCACTGACCTGGGCAATGACTTCGGGTTTGAGCAGATAGTTGATGAACGCATGCGCTTCTTTGACGTTGGTCGAGTCCTTTGGAATCGCCAGCATGTCGAACCACAGCGCCCCGCCCTCTTTCGGAATCGAGTAAGCGATGTTCACGCCTTTCTTCGCTTCTTCAGCGCGGTTCTTCGCCTGGAACATGTCACCGGAGAAACCGATGGCGATACAGATGTCACCGTTGGCCAGGTCCGAGATGTATTTGGACGAGTGGAAATACGTCACGTAAGGCCGCACCGCGAGCAACTTGGCTTCAGCCTTTTTGTAATCCTTGGGATCGGTGCTGTTGGCGTTCAAACCCATGTAGTTGAGAACGGTGGGCATCATTTCATCGGCGGAATCGAGGAACGCGACGCCGCAGCTGTGCAGTTTCTTGATGTTCTCCGGCTCGAACAGCACGCTCCACGAATCGATCTTGTCGACGCCGAGCACGGCTTTGATTTTGTCGACGTTGTAACCGATGCCGTTGGTGCCCCACAGGTACGGCACGGCGTACAAGTTGCCCGGATCATTCTGTTCCAGGCGCTTGAGCAAGACCGGATCGAGGTTGGCGTAGTTGCTCAGTTGTTTCTTGTCGAGCTTCTGGAAAGCGCCAGCCTTGATCTGCTTGCCGAGGAAGTGGTTGGACGGCACGACCACGTCGTAACCGGTACGTCCGGCCAGCAACTTGCCTTCCAGGGTTTCGTTGGAGTCGAAGACGTCGTAAACCGGCTTGATCGAGCTTTCCTTCTCGAAGTCGGCCAAGGTGTTCGGACCGATGTAATCCGACCAGTTATAAATATGCACAGTGCCGGCAGCCTGGACACTGAAGGCCAGTGTCAACCCGGCGCCGACCAGCATGGCGTTGCGTAACAAAGAAAAAATAGGCAAGTGGAGGTCCTCTAAAATTAGTTGGGCCCAAGTTGCCCCGTGTGCATGACAGCCGTAGCTGCCTGACAACAAAACCGGCGCGCAACTTACCCTCGATAAACCTTTGCAGCAAACTTTATGCAGATCTGTAGCAGCTGCCGCAGGCTGTGTTCAACGGCGAAGCAGTTGCGCTGTCGAGATCGCGGAGGTCCTACGGACCTCAACGCAGCCTTCGGCAGCTGCTACAGGGGTCTATTTACTTACCGGATTTAATCTTGGTCCAGCTGCGAGTCATGATCCGCTGGGTCGCGGCCGGCAGGTCGGCAATCGCGTACAGCTTGGCCAATACGTCAGCCGGTGGATAAACGCCCGGGTCGCTGGTGATGTCTTTATCAACCAGTGCGGTGGCCGCAGCGTTACCGTTCGGGAAACGCACCGCGTTGGTGATCTCGGCCATGATTTCCGGCTTCTGCAGGAAGGTCATGAACTTGTAGGCGCCTTCGACGTTTTCGGCATCTTTAGGGATGGCGACCATGTCGTAGAAGCTGCCCGCACCTTCTTTCGGAATGTTGTAGCTGACTTTCACCTTGTCACCGGCTTCAGCCGCGCGGGACTTGGCCTGGTAAATGTCACCCGAGTAACCGACCGCGACGCAGATGTTGCCGTTGGCCAGGTCGGAGATGTACTTGGACGAGTGGAAGTAGCCCACCGAAGGACGAATCTTCAGGAACAGCGCTTCGGCTTCGGCCAGTTGTTTTTTGTCCTGGCTGTCGGTTGGATAGCCCAGGTAATGCAACGCCACCGGAAGCATCTCGGTTGGCGAATCGAGGAAACTGATCCCGCAGGATTTCAACTTGGCAGCGTTCTCAGGTTTGAACAGCAAGTCCCAGGAATTGGTTGGCGCATCGGCACCCAGTGCAGCCTTGACCTTCTCGGCGTTGAAGCCGATGCCGATCGAACCCCACATGTACGGGAAGGCATGTTCGTTGCCCGGGTCGCTGACAGCCACAGCTTTGAGCAGGTCCGGGTTCAGGTTCTTCCAGTTAGGCAGCTTGGACTTGTCCAGCTTCTGGTAAACGCCGGCCTTGATTTGCTTGGCGAGGAAGTTGTTCGACGGCACGACGATGTCGTAGCCGGACTTGCCCGCGAGCAACTTCGCTTCCAGCGTTTCGTTGCTGTCGAACACGTCGTAGACCACTTTGATCCCCGACTCGGCTTCGAACTTCTTGACGGTATCCGGCGCGATGTAATCGGACCAGTTGTACACGTGCAGGACCTTGTCATCCGCCTGAACTGCACCCGCCATCACGCCCATAAGGGACATGGCGAGGAGGGTCTTGCCAGCTATCTTCATACCTAATGCCTTCATGGGTAATGCTCCAGTTTTTCTTTTTAACCACGTGTCCGGCGATCTGTCACAGGGCATCCGAACGACCGGTAGTCTGGCAAGTTCCGAGGCAGGCTTTCAAGGAAAGTCCGAGCCTTTGTTTGCACTGAGCGAAGTGCCGACCGCGCACCTCGCTCAGAGCCTAGCACTTAGCCCTGCAACGCACTCAGGGTCAGGTCCAGGCACTTGCGTGCCTTGGTCACCAGTTCATCGATCTCCGCCTCGGTAATCACCAGTGGCGGCGAGATGATCATGGTGTCGCCAACCGCGCGCATGATCAGGCCGTTGTCGAAGCAGAAGGTTCGGCAAATCATGCCGACGCCCTTGCCTTCGTAACGCTTGCGAGTGGCTTTGTCCTGCACCAGCTCAATCGCCCCCAACATGCCGACGCCGCGCACTTCCCCCACCAATGGGTGATCGCCCAGCTCCCGCAGACGCTTTTGCAAATAGGGTGCCGTTTCAGCGTGGACGCGCTCGATAATTTTTTCTTCGCGCAGGATGCGGATGTTTTCCAGCGCCACCGCAGCAGCCACCGGGTGCCCGGAATAGGTGAAGCCGTGGTTGAAATCGCCGCCCTCATTGAGCACTTTCACCACTTCATCACGCACGATCAGGCCACCCATCGGGATGTAACCGGAAGTCAGGCCTTTGGCGATGGTCATCATGTCCGGTTGCAGATCGTAATGATCGCTACCGAACCACTCACCGGTGCGACCGAAACCACAGATCACTTCGTCGGCGACGAACAGGATGTCGTACTTGGCGAGAATTTCCTTGATGCGCGGCCAGTAAGTCTCTGGCGGCACGATCACGCCACCGGCGCCCTGGATCGGCTCGGCAATAAAGGCACCGACGTTATCCACGCCGACTTCGAGAATTTTCTCTTCCAGTTGATTGGCCGCCCAGATCCCGAATTCTTCCGGGCTCATGTCGCCACCTTCACCGAACCAGTAAGGCTGGGCGATGTGGACGATGCCCGGGATCGGCAAGTCGCCCTGTTCGTGCATGTAAGTCATGCCGCCAAGGCTCGCGCCGGCCACGGTGGAACCGTGATAACCGTTCTTGCGGCTGATGATGACTTTCTTGTTCGGCTGGCCTTTGATCGCCCAATAGTGGCGAACCATACGCAGCATGGTGTCGTTGCCTTCGGAGCCGGAACCGGTGAAGAACACGTGGTTCATGCCTTGCGGCGCGATGTCGGCGATGGCTTTGGCCAGCTCCAGCACCGGCGGGTGCGCAGTCTGGAAAAACAGATTGTAGTAAGGCAGTTCGCGCATCTGTTTGGCAGCGGCATCGGCCAGTTCATCGCGACCGTAACCGATCGCCACGCACCACAGGCCGGCCATGCCGTCGAGAATCTTGTTGCCTTCACTGTCCCAGAGATAAACGCCCTTGGCGCTGGTGATGATGCGCGGGCCTTTCTCTTTGAGTTGTTTGAAATCGCTGAACGGCGCCAAGTGGTGATCGCTGCTCAAGGCTTGCCATTCACGTGTTTGCGGATTGTTGCTGGTCATGCGAATTCTCCTGTTGATCCAGTGAAGGCGCCGCCAGCTTCGGCGGCGCCCGGCGTATCAGACGGCGAAGAGCAGGAATTCCCGCTCCCATGAGCTGATCACGCGCTTGAAGTTTTCATGCTCGGCCCGCTTGACCGCGACGTAGCCAGTGATGAATTTCTTGCCCAGGTATTTCTCGATGGTCGCGCTGTTTTCCATGCGTTCCAGCGCGTCCTCGATGGTCAGCGGCAGGCGCAGGTTGCGGCGTTCATAGCCACGACCGACCACCGGCGCACTTGGGTTCAGGCCTTCGACCATGCCGATGTAGCCGCAGAGCAGGCTCGCGGCAATCGCCAGGTACGGGTTGGCGTCGGCGCCCGGCAGGCGGTTTTCCACCCGACGGTTCTGCGGCCCGGCGTCCGGCACGCGCAGGCCGACAGTGCGGTTTTCTTCGCCCCACTCCACGTTCACCGGCGCCGAGGTATCGGGCAGGAAGCGGCGGAACGAATTGACGTTGGGCGCGAACAGCGGCAGCAATTCCGGAATCAGTTTCTGCAGGCCACCGATGTGGTGCAGGAACAGCTGGCTCATGGTGCCGTCGGCATTCGAGAAGACGTTCTTGCCGGTTTCGATATCGATGATGCTCTGGTGCAAGTGCATCGCGCTGCCCGGCTCGCCGGTCATGGGTTTGGCCATGAAAGTCGCGGCCACGTCATGCTTGAGCGCCGCTTCGCGCATGGTGCGCTTGAACACCAGAATCTGGTCGGCCAGCGACAGGGCGTCGCCGTGACGGAAGTTGATTTCCATCTGCGCCGTGCCGTCCTCGTGAATCAACGTGTCGAGGTCCAGTTCCTGCAATTCGCACCAGTCGTAGACGTCTTCGAACAATGGGTCGAATTCGTTCGCCGCTTCAATCGAGAACGACTGGCGACCGGTTTCCGGGCGACCGGAACGGCCAATCGGCGGTTGCAGCGGGAAGTCCGGGTCTTCGCAGCGCTTGGTCAGGTAGAACTCCATTTCCGGCGCGACAATCGGCTGCCAGCCTTTGTCGGCGTAGAGTTTCAGCACCTTCTTCAACACGTTGCGCGGCGACAGCTCGATCGGGTTGCCTTGCTTGTCGTAGGTGTCGTGGATCACCTGCGCCGTCGGCTCGATGGACCAGGGGACCAGGTACACGGCGTTCTGGTCGGGACGGCAGATCATGTCGATGTCGGCCGGGTCGAGCAGTTCGTAATAGATGTCATCTTCGACATAGTCGCCGGTTACGGTCTGCAACAGAACGCTTTCGGGCAGGCGCATGCCTTTTTCGGCAATGAACTTGTTGGTCGGCGAAATCTTGCCCCGGGTGATCCCGGTCAAGTCGGCGATCATGCATTCGACTTCTGTGATCTTGTGGTCTTTCAACCAATCGGTGAGCTGGTCGAGGTTGTTACTCATAAATGCCTCTTAGGCTGGGTTTCCTGACTCGTATAAGTCAGGCGTTTAAGTCAGGCGTTAATTGACGCATCGGCGTGACTTGATACAGATTGCCACTGCGCCGACCGCGCACATATGCCGTTGAAGGCTGCGCGAGAGTGTAGAGGGGCGACGGTCGTGCGTGCAGAATCGTGAGCAGTTCGCCGCGCCTCGGCTGAGCCGGCGCAGTCAAACGGTTCTATATTGGAAAGACGAGTAGTAAAGAGAATGTGCTGTGGGCCGTCCAGAATATCGGACGGGGCCAGCGAGATCACCGGGGAAGGAAGAGTCGACGCCGCGCCATTGGCAATGCTGGCCTTGGCGTGGACGTAACAATCGCCACTGATGTGATAAGCATACAGACCGATCTGCCTGGAGCAGACGGTGACGCCGATTAACGGCAGGCGAGACATGAAGCACCCCGGTATTATTGCTGTTATGGGTTTGAATCGGAGCTTAGCCTTGTTCATTTTTTTACACAACACCCCCGTAAAAAATACAACACGGCCCGCTCAAGCCCGCAGACATCAAAGTATTCAAAGGCATAAAAACGCCCCAAAGTGCCTCAAAAAAGCCACTTGAGCGCTTTTTTAGGGCAAAAAAGGCCTTGCTTGACTTCGGCATGCCGTTCGGGTTGACTGAAACCCGAAGAGCTCAATGATTGATATTTTTAACAACAAAGGTGTTGCATCATGTCGGTACCCCCGCGTGCCGTTCAGCTTAACGAAGCGAACGCGTTCCTTAAGGAACATCCTGAGGTTCTGTACGTTGACCTTCTGATTGCGGATATGAATGGTGTGGTGCGCGGCAAGCGCATTGAACGCACCAGTCTCCACAAGGTTTACGAGAAAGGCATCAACCTGCCGGCCTCTCTATTTGCTCTGGATATCAATGGCTCGACGGTGGAAAGCACCGGCCTGGGCCTGGACATCGGCGATGCTGACCGAATCTGCTATCCAATCCCAGACACCCTGTGCAACGAGCCTTGGCAGAAGCGCCCTACCGCGCAACTGTTAATGACCATGCACGAACTCGAAGGTGAACCCTTCTTCGCGGATCCCCGTGAAGTCCTGCGCCAAGTTGTTACCAAGTTTGACGAGATGGGCCTGACCATCTGCGCCGCATTCGAACTTGAGTTCTACCTGATCGACCAGGAGAACGTGAACGGCCGCCCGCAACCGCCGCGCTCGCCGATCTCCGGCAAACGCCCGCATTCGACACAGGTCTACCTGATCGACGACCTCGACGAATACGTCGACTGCCTCCAGGACATTCTGGAAGGTGCGAAAGAGCAAGGCATCCCGGCCGACGCCATCGTCAAGGAAAGTGCCCCGGCGCAGTTCGAAGTGAACCTGCACCACGTCGCCGACCCGATCAAGGCATGCGACTACGCGGTACTGCTCAAGCGTCTGATCAAGAACATCGCCTACGACCATGAAATGGACACCACCTTCATGGCCAAGCCTTACCCGGGCCAGGCAGGTAACGGTTTGCATGTCCACATCTCGATTCTCGACCGTGACGGCAAGAATATTTTTGCCAGCGAGGATCCCGAGCAGAACGCCGCACTGCGTCACGCGATCGGCGGTGTGCTCGAGACCCTGCCGGCGCAGATGGCTTTCCTCTGCCCGAACGTCAACTCGTACCGTCGTTTCGGCGCACAGTTTTACGTGCCGAACTCACCGTGCTGGGGCCTGGACAACCGGACTGTGGCGATTCGCGTGCCGACCGGTTCGTCCGATGCCGTGCGTATCGAGCATCGTGTAGCCGGTGCCGACGCCAACCCGTATTTGCTGATGGCTTCGGTTCTGGCGGGCGTGCATCACGGCCTGACCAACAAGATCGAGCCGGGCGCACCGGTTGAAGGCAACAGCTACGAGCAGAATGAGCAAAGCCTGCCGAACAACCTGCGCGACGCATTGCGCGAGTTGGACGACAGCGAGGTGATGGCCAAGTACATCGATCCGAAGTACATCGATATCTTCGTCGCCTGCAAGGAAAGTGAGCTGGAGGAGTTCGAACACTCCATCTCCGACCTTGAGTACAACTGGTACCTGCATACCGTTTAAGCGGTTGCAGAAAAAAAACGCCGCCGGCTGCTGAAGCCTGCGGCGTTTTTTTATGGCCAGCAAAAAATCCTGTGGCGAGGGGGCTTGCCCCCGTAGGGTTGCGCAGCAGCCCCAAACCGAATCTGATCAAATCACGCACACCACATGTACCGGATTTGGGAGCGCTGCGCACTCCAACGGGGGCAAGCCCCCTCGCCACGGGGTATGGATCAATTCCAACCACTGCGTACAATGCCCGCAGCCCCGCAGGAGGACTTCAATGACGCGCCCCGCCCCTATTCGCAAACCCCGCGCACGCAGCCAGGCGCGGATCGATTCGATCCTCGATGCCGCCCGCACGCTGCTGGCCGCCGAGGGCGTGGCGAGCCTGTCGATCTACAGCGTCGCCGAGCGTGCGGAGATCCCGCCCTCCTCCGTCTACCACTTCTTCGCCAGCGTCCCGGCGCTGCTCGAAGCGCTGACCGCCGACGTCCACGGCGCATTCCGCGCCTGCCTGCAAGCGCCGATCAATCACGATGAGCTAAACGGTTGGCGCGACCTCTCGCAACTGGTCGAGCAACGCATGCTCGACATCTACGGCGAAGACGCCGCCGCGCGCCAACTGATCCTCGCGCAACACGGCTTGACCGAAGTCACCCAGGCCGACCGCCAGCACGACATCGAACTAGGCGACCTGATGCACAAGTTGTTCGACCATCACTTTGAATTGCCGCGCCTGCCGAGCGATGTCGACGTGTTTGCATTGGCGATGGAATTGGGCGACCGCGTTTACGCGCGCTCAGTGCAGCAACACGGGCAAATCACCCCGCGCATGGCCGAAGAAGGCATGCGGGTGTTTGATGCCTATCTGGGACTGTATCTGCCGCCGTACCTGCCCAAGCGCACATTGTCGGCCTGAGCTGATCGTTCCCATGCTCCGCGTGGGAACGATCAGGGCAGACGCTCGCCGCTGCTTACAACTTGGCGATCGACACTTCGGTGGATTTGACGAAGGCGATTACTTCGCTGCCGACCACCAGTTCCAGCTCTTTCACCGAACGCGTGGTGATCACCGAAGTGACGATGCCGGACGCGGTTTGCACGTCGATTTCCGACAACACGTCACCCAGGACGATTTCCTTGATCGAGCCTTTGAACTGGTTACGAACGTTGATGGCTTTGATAGTCATGCGATTTCTCCTCGGGTCGAAATGAGCTGCAAGCGGCAAGCTACAAGCCGCAAGAAAAAGCACCTGCTTCCTCTTGCCGCTTGAAGCTTGCAACTTGCCGCTGCCTCTATTGCGCCCAACGCAATTGCGTGGGCAATGGTGAAACGGGTTCCGGTTCCGGTGGCTCGCCGGGGAGCGACAACACGCGGTTGAGTACTTCGGTTTCCAGCGCCGCCAGCCGATGCGAGCCGCGCACACGCGGGCGTGGCAGTTCGACGTGAAGGTCGAGGCCGACTTCGCCGTCCTCGATCAGGATCACCCGGTCAGCAATCGCCACCGCTTCGCTGACGTCGTGAGTCACCAGCAACACGGTGAAGCCGTGTTTTTGCCAGAGCCGTTCGATCAGTTGCTGCATCTCGATTCGGGTCAGCGCATCGAGGGCGCCCAGCGGTTCGTCCAGCAGCAGCAAGCGCGGTTGGTGGATCAGCGCGCGGGCCAGCGCCACGCGTTGCTTCTGGCCACCGGACAGCGCCGCTGGCCACTCATTGGCGCGGTCCGCCAGGCCAACCGATTCCAGTGCTTCCAGGGCTTTCGGCCGCCAGTCGTCGCCGAGCCCGAGGCCGACGTTGTCGATGACTTTTTTCCACGGCAGCAGACGCGCTTCCTGGAACATCAATCGCGTGTCTTCGCGGGCCTCGCTGAGCGGCGCCGAACCGGCCAGCAGTTCGCCGCCGGTAGGTTTGTCGAGACCGGCGAGCAAGCGCAGCAAGGTGCTTTTGCCGCACCCGCTGCGCCCGACTACAGCAACGAATTGCCCAGCCGGAATGTGCAGGTCAATCTCGCGCAGCACTTGCCGCGCGCCGAAGGTCTTTTGCAGCTTGCGCACCACCAGCGGAATTCCGCGCAGCAGGCGTGGGGGTTGTTGCGCGGTCAGATGTTGAGCGGTCATGCGGCACCTCCCTTGGCGACTTGATACGCCGGATGCCAGCGCAGCCACACACGTTCAAGTCCACGGGCGGCGAGGTCGGCGAGTTTGCCGAGCACCGCGTACAGCAGAATCGCCAAAACCACGACGTCGGTCTGCAGGAATTCGCGCGCGTTCATCGCCAGATAACCGATGCCGGAACTCGCGGAAATGGTTTCCGCGACGATCAGCGTCAGCCACATGAAGCCCAGCGCGAAACGCACGCCAACCAGAATCGACGGCAACGCGCCCGGCAGAATCACCTGCCGGAACAGGCTGAAACCGCTCAAGCCGTAACTGCGCGCCATCTCCACCAGTGCCGGATCGACGTTGCGGATGCCGTGATACGTGTTGAGGTAAATCGGGAACAACGTGCCCAGCGCCACCAGAAAAATCTTCGCCGACTCGTCGATGCCGAACCACAGGATCACCAGCGGAATCAGCGCCAGGTGCGGCACGTTGCGGACCATTTGCACCGAACTGTCGAGCAAGCGTTCGCCCCACTTCGACAGGCCGGTGATGAAACCGAGCACCAGACCGATGCTGCCGCCGATGGTAAAACCGAGGGCCGCGCGCCAGCCGCTGATGGCCAGGTGCGTCCAGATTTCACCGCTGCGCACCAGACTGACGCCGGCCTCGATCACTGCAATCGGCGCCGGCAGAATCCGCGTCGACAACCAGCCCGCCGACACCGACAACTGCCACACCGCCAGCAGCAACACCGGCAACGCCCACGGCGCAAGGTTGTGGATAATTCTCTTCATGACGGCGCCTCAGCTCTGGGACGCGGCTTTGGGGAGAATATCGTTGGCGACCATCTCGCCGAACGGGCTGACGAAGTTGGCCCCTTGAGGCTGTTCCGGGCGCTGGACGTCGATGTGCGGGAACAGCAACTCGGCGACCCGGTAGGCCTCTTCGAGGTGTGGATAACCGGAGAAAATAAACGTGTCGATGCCCAGGTCGGCGTATTCCTTCATCCGCGCCGCGACGGTCGGACCGTCACCCACCAGCGCCGTGCCGGCACCGCCACGCACCAGGCCGACACCGGCCCAGAGGTTGGGGCTGACTTCCAGATTGTCGCGACTGCCACCGTGCAGCGCGGCCATGCGTTGCTGGCCGACCGAATCGAAACGCGACAGTGAAGCCTGAGCACGCGCGATGGTTTCGTCGTCGACGTGCGAGATCAGTCGATCCGCTGCGGCCCACGCTTGCTCGTTGGTTTCGCGCACGATCACATGCAAACGAATGCCGAAGCGCACGGTACGCCCGAGCTTCGCCGCTTTCGCCCGCACTTGTGCAATCTTCTCGGCCACCGCCGCGGGCGGTTCGCCCCAGGTCAGGACCATTTCCACTTGTTCAGCGGCCAAGTCCTGCGCCGCTTCCGACGAGCCGCCGAAGTACAGCGGCGGACGCGGTTGCTGGATCGGCGGATAGAGCAGTTTGGCGCCCTTCACGCTGATGTGCTGGCCGTCGTAATCGACGGTTTCGCCTTCGAGCACGCGGCGCCAGATGCGGGTGAATTCCACCGAAGCCTGATAACGCTCTTCGTGGCTGAGAAACAAACCATCGCCGGCCAATTCGTCCGGATCACCGCCCGTGACCAGGTTGAACAACGCCCGCCCGCCGGACAGGCGATCCAGGGTTGCGGCCTGACGCGCGGCGACCGTCGGGGAAATGATCCCGGGGCGCAGCGCGACAAGGAATTTCAGGCGCTGGGTCACCGGGATCAGCGACGCGGCGACCAGCCAGGAGTCTTCGCAGGAGCGCCCGGTGGGGATCAACACCCCGCCAAACCCCAGGCGATCGGCCGCTTGAGCGATTTGTTGCAGATAACCGTGGTCAACGGCGCGAGCGCCTTCGGCGGTGCCAAGGTAATGGCCGTCGCCGTGGGTGGGCAGGAACCAGAAAATATTGAGGCTCATGGAGTGGTCTCCTTGGGGGTTCGAATTACTGCGCTTTGGCAACGGCTGCCGGTGGCGTCCAGATCACGTCTTTGATGCTCAACGGCTTGGGAATCAGTTTGAGCTGATAGAAGCTGTCGGCGATTTTCTGTTGCGCAGCGACCACTTCCGGGGTCAGGAACAGCGCGCCGTAGCCCTGGCGTTTAACCGAGGTCAGGGTGATGTCCGCCGGCAAGCCGAGCAGCGGCGAGACCTGTTTGGTCACGTCTTCAGGATTGGCTTTGGACCATTCACCGACCGCGCGCACTTCTTCGACGAGGGTCTTGATCACTTCAGGATTTTTCTGCGCGTAGGGCTTGGTCGCGAGGTAGAACTGATGGTTGTCGACGATGCCCTGGCCATCGCGCAGGGTGTGCGCTTGCAGTTGCTGTTCGGCGGCGGCCTGGTACGGGTCCCAGATCACCCACGCATCGACACTGCCGCGCTCGAACGCCGCGCGGGCATCGGCGGGTGGCAGGAAGACAGTCTGGATGTCGGTGTATTTGAGGCCGGCGTCTTCGAGTGCGCGCACCAGCAGGTAGTGGACGTTCGAGCCTTTGTTGAGGGCGACTTTTTTGCCCTTGAGGTCGGCCACCGATTTGATCGGCGAGTCCTTCGGCACGAGGATCGCTTCGCTGTGCGGCGCAGGTGGTTCGTAGGCAACGTAGAGCAGATCGGCACCAGCGGCCTGAGCGAATACCGGCGGCGTTTCGCCGGTGACGCCGAAGTCGATCGAGCCGACGTTCAGGCCTTCAAGCAACTGCGGGCCGCCGGGGAATTCAGTCCATTGCACGTCCACGCCTTGCGCGGCGAGGCGTTTTTCCAAGGTGCCTTTGGCTTTGAGCAGCACCAGGGTGCCGTATTTTTGATAGCCGATTCGCAGGACGCCTTCATGGGAAGAAAGCGCTTGTGCTTGGGTAATGGCGCCGAAGGTCACAGCCGCTGCAAACAGAGCGACCAGACCACGACGCAAAATGACAGTGCGCATGGCGCTCTCCTATTTGCTGTTGGGTTTTGGCTGCACCTGCTTGGCCGTTGGCGGCTGAGTAAGGTGGAGTGGAGCAGATTCAGGGGTGGCTTGAGGGCCGTTTAAATGCTCCAGCGAGCACTTAATAAACGTTCGTTGAGCAGGTTCGGGTCGATCGGTTTCGGTCGGCGCGCCATGGCGCTGAGAAACAGTTCCAGCGATTCATCCAGGCGTTGTTCCAACTCCGGCGCCAGTTGCGCCTGGGCACTGCCCTCGGCGTAAGCAATTTGGCTGTCGACGGCGAAAATCCCGTGGAGCATTTCCTGCGCCTTCAGTGCTGACAGCACCGGTTTGAGCGCGTAATCCACCGCCAGCATGTGCGCGATGCTGCCGCCGGTAGCCATTGGCAACACCACTTTGTGATCCAGCGCGCGTTCGGGCAGCAGATCGAGCACGGTTTTCAGCGCGCCGGAGAACGACGCTTTGTAGACCGGCGTGGCGATCAGCAGGCCATCGGCGTTGGCAATCTGCTGCAACAGGTCGATCACCTTGGGGCTGTCGAAGTGTGCGTGCAGCAAGTCTTCGGCCGGGAAGTCCCGTACCTGATAACTCACCACTTCCACACCGCGTTCCTGCAACCAGCGTTGCGAGCGTTCCAGCAGCACCCCGGAACGGGAGCGTTGGCTGGGGCTGCCACCGAGTGAGACGACCAGCATTCAGATGATTCCTTGAGCAATTCAGGCGATTCGCAATGTGCGATCTCGCTTCGATGGAGTGACCTTAACAGGTGATTTATATATCCATAAATCATATTTATTCATTTGGTTATTCTTTAAAGAACTATGCAGCAAGACGATTTCCGGGCAAAAAAATAGGCCGTATAACGGCCTGAAAATCCCCTGCGTTGTGGATACGTTTCAATTCTGATTCTGCGGTGCCTGGTGGATCGTCATCGCGAGCAAGCTCGCTCCCACAGGTACAGCGCGAGCAAATGTGGGAGCGAGCTTGCTCGCGAAAGCGGCATCAACCACGCCGCGATGGATGGTTTAGCGATTCGGTTGCGGCGTCAGGCGCAGGTACGGTTTGACTGCGCGATAACCCTTGGGAAAGCGTTTGTTGATCTCATCTTCATCCTTGAGCGACGGCACGATCACCACTTCATCACCGTCCTGCCAGTTGGCCGGGGTCGCTACTTTGTAGTTGTCGGTGAGTTGCAGCGAGTCGATCACCCGCAGGATTTCGTGAAAGTTGCGCCCGGTGCTGGCCGGGTAAGTAATGGTCAGCCGCACCTTCTTGTTCGGGTCGATCACAAACAGCGAGCGCACGGTCAGGGTGTCGTTGGCATTCGGGTGAATCAGGTCGTACAGGTCCGAGACCTTGCGATCAGCGTCAGCGAGGATCGGGAAATTGACCAGCGTGTTCTGGGTTTCGTTGATGTCTTCGATCCACTTGTGGTGCGAGTCCACCGGGTCAACCGACAGTGCAATCGCCTTGACGCCGCGCTGGGCGAATTCTTCCTTGAGCTTGGCGGTAAAGCCCAGTTCGGTGGTGCACACCGGGGTGAAGTCCGCCGGATGGGAAAACAGCACGCCCCAGCTATCGCCCAGCCACTCGTGGAAACGAATGGTGCCGGCGCTGGAATCCTGTTCGAAATCGGGGGCGATATCGCCAAGTCTGAGGCTCATGGTGCTGCTCCTGGTGAGTGCGTGATGAGCCCAACTGTGCCTGCAATCGAAATGAATTAAAAAGAATAAATATCGATTTATTTAGATCTTAAAAGAATATTAAAAATCTGTTCACTGGACCTCATCCGCCATCGCCAGCAACATCGCCGACAAGGTTCGAGAAGGCCTTGAGTAGTTGCAAACGTGGCAACGTTTCGGGGTGGGATTACGGGGGTGACTCCACCCAGAAACGCAAAAGCCCCGCCCGGCGAGGTGCCGGGCGGGGCTTTTTTTCCGCAGTTACGCGAGCGCTGCTTTTACAGCTATTACAGCAGCGGGATCGAGTAGCTGAGGATCAGGCGGTTTTCGTCCTGGGAGCGAACGCCCGGGATGTCTGTACGCCATGTAGCGTTTTTCCACATCACGCCAACGTTTTTCAGCGGGCCTTCCGGCACCACGTAAGCCACGGTCAGGTCGCGTTCCCACTCGCTGCTGTTATTGCCAGCAGGTACGGTAGCGCTGACGCGGTTGGTGTCGATATCGCTGCCACGCAGGTAAACCATACCGGCGGTCAGGCCTGGTACGCCAACCTTGGCGAAGTCATACGAGTAGCGTGCCTGCCAGGTTTTCTCGCCGGCACGGCCGAACTTCTGGATCTGCATGTCGGTGATGGTGTAGTTCGACGAACCGTCGCCCTGGTTCAGCCAAGGGAAGTCGCTGCTGCCGTTGCTGACTTGGTATCCGCCACCGAAGGTGTGACCGGCAACGGTGTACAGGAACAGGCCGCTGTACAGATTGTTGTCGACTTTGCCTTTACCGTTACCAGTGCTGCTGTAGTTGCCGGAGCTGTAGTACAGCGGGTCGTGGCCGTTGGCACCGTCATCCGAGCTGTTGAAGTAGCGCAAGTCAGACTTCAATACGCCCGGGCCGATTGCCCAGTTGTGCACCAGACCGAGGAAGTGCTGCTTGTAGAAGTCTTCCAGGTTGCCGTAGTAGTACTGCGCGGTCAGGTCTTTGGTGATTTTGTAGTCACCACCGGCATAGATGAACTTGTTGCTGTCGCGACCATTGATGGTGCGGGAGTTGGCGCCACCGATCGACATCTGTTCATTGTTGCTGGAGTTACGACCTTTCACCGCTTCGATCTGACCGCCAACCAGCGTCAGGTCTTTGATGTCGCCAGAAGTGATCTGGCCGCCCTGCCAGGTCTGCGGCAGCAGACGACCATCGTTGGTCACGATAACCGGGTTCTTAGGCTGCAGAGTGCCCAGTTTCAGCTCGGTCTGGGAGATCTTGGCTTTGGCAGTCAGGCCCAGGCTGGAGAAGTTATCAACCGCTTCGCCGTTGGACTTGCTTGGGAAAACAGTGCCGCCGTAAGAGTTGTTCGACGCACCGTTAGTGCCGCCGCCCGAATCCAGCTTCACGCCCAGCAGGCCGATTGCATCAATACCGAAGCCAACAGTGCCTTGGGTGTAACCGGAGATGAAACGCAGATCGAAGCCTTGGCCCCACTCTTCGTTCTTGTTGGCGCCAGCGCCGTCACGGTTATCGGTATTGATGTAGAAGTTACGCAGGCCCAGGGTAGCCTTGCTGTCTTCGATAAAACCGGCGGCGCCTGCCTGCTGCGCCAAAACCCCTACAGCCACAGCCAGGGCCAAGGTGGACTTGTTCATTGTTTCGCTCCTCTCGTTCTAATTCTTGTGTTCCTGGTCCGGGGTCGAATGCCCTGGATCCTAAGATGCGCGATTAGCGCCAGACCGTGACTGACAAGTCAATCGTAACCTTGTATGTCTACGACCAAGGTCTAATCGCCATGGATTGGGTCCGTGCAGGGTAATGATTTCTTCATAAACCCAAAAAGAATTATTTCATTCTTTTTCATACTGCTTTGGAATATAGCCCGCCGCCGAAAAACCGCGCCGGGATACCCGGTATCGGCACATAAGCTAATTACTAAATAATATTTATTGGCCTTTTTTTAGATCGATTAGCTTTGACGCATTCCCCATACGTCAATCCCTATCGAAAAGGCGACGCCATGATGGCCAAACGCGCACTATCCCGTCAAATTGTTACAGTTTGTGTGTCGGTATTAATTGCTTGCGGCGCGCAGGCAGCCAACCTTACGGTCGGTTATCAAACCGGCATCGACCCAAGCAAAGTCCCGCAAGCGGATGGCGTCTACGAGAAAACCCTGGGTGAGAAAATTGACTGGCGCCGCTTCAACAGTGGCCCGGAAGTGGTCACCGCCATTGCCTCCGGCGACGTGCAGATCGGCAACCTCGGCTCCAGCCCGCTCGCCGCCGCCGCCTCACGCAATTTGCCGATCGTCGCGTTTATCGTTTCCGCGCAGATCAACGCCGCCGAAGCCTTGGTAGTGCGCAACGGCAGCGGCATCGATAAACCGCAAGATCTGATCGGCAAAACCATCGCCACGCCATTCGTGTCCACCTCCCACTACAGCCTGCTCGGCGCGCTGAAGCACTGGGGCCTGGACACTTCGAAAGTCAAAGTGGTGAACCTGCAACCGGCAGAAATCGCCGCGGCGTGGAAACGTGGCGACATTGATGGCGCGTTTGTCTGGTCGCCGGCGCTGGGGGAAATTCGCAAGACGGGCAAGACCTTGACCGACGCCGCGCAGGTTGGCCAGTGGGGCGCGCCGACCTTCGAAGTGTGGGTCGCGCGCAAGGATTTCGCCGAGAAGCATCCGGACGTCGTGGCGAAATTTGCCAAGGTTACGCTGGACTCGTTTGCCGACTATGCGGCGCATAAAGACAGCTGGACTACCGATTCGGTGCCGGTGCAGAAAATCGCCAAACTGACTGGTGCCAACGCGGCTGATGTGCCGGAGTTGCTGGCCGGCTCAACCTTCCCTGACGCCAAAGCCCAGCAAACCGCCGCACTGCTGGACGGCGGCACGGCGAAAGCGATTGGCGAAACGGCGAAGTTTTTGAAGGAACAGGGGAAAGTCGAAAGCGTACTGGCGGATTATTCGCCGTACGTCAGCGCGAAGTTCGTTGCCGAGTAACCCACAACGCACTTGTGGCGAGGGGGCTTGCCCCCGTTCGGTCGCGAAGCGGTCGCAAAACCCTACGACTCGGTTTAGCAGGTTTCAGGGCTGCTCCGCAGCCCAACGGGGGCAAGCCCCCTCGCCACAGGTCACAGGGTTTTTTCGAAGATCTTCGAATTGCGCTGATAGTTGTACAGCGACGCCCGGGCCGAAGGCAGGCGCTCGACGCTGCTGGGTTCGAAACCGCGTTCGCGGAACCAGTGCGCCGTGCGGGTCGTCAGCACGAACAAGGTTTTCAGGCCCTGCGCGCGGGCGCGGGTTTCGATGCGCTCCAGCAATTCATCGCCACGGCCGCCGTGGCGATACTCCGGGTTCACCGCCAGACACGCCAGCTCGCCGGCATCCGAATCGGCAATCTGATACAGCGCCGCACACGCGATGATCATGCCTTCGCGCTCAACCACGCTGAACTGCTCGATCTCACGCTCCAGCACTTCACGCGAGCGCCGCACCAGAATCCCCTGCTCTTCCAGCGGGCTGATCAAATCGAGCAAACCGCCGACGTCTTCAATCGCCGCTTCGCGCACCAGTTCGAATTGTTCCTGGGCCACCAGCGTGCCGCCGCCGTCGCGGGTAAACAGCTCGGTCAGCAGCGCACCGTCCTCGGCGTAACTGACGATGTGGCTGCGCGCCACCCCACCGCGACACGCTTCAGCCGCCGCATCGAGCAACTCGCCTTGATAGTTGTTGCCGAGGCGTTGCAGGTGCGCCGGCACTTGTTGCGGGCGCAACTCGCGCACCAGCCGACCGTTTTCATCGATCAAACCGAGGTCGGCGCCGAACAGCAGCAATTTGTCGGCGCCCAGGTCGATGGCCGCGCGGGTCGCGACGTCTTCGCAGGCGAGGTTGAAAATCTCCCCGGTCGGCGAATAGCCCAACGGCGACAACAGCACGATCGAGCGCTCGTCGAGCAGGCGATTGATGCCTTTGCGGTCGACCCGGCGCACTTCGCCGGTGTGGTGATAATCGACGCCTTCGAGCACGCCGATCGGCCGCGCCGTCACCAGGTTGCCGCTGGCCACCCGCAGGCGCGAGCCCTGCATTGGCGACGACGCCATGTCCATCGACAACCGCGCTTCGATGGCGATGCGCAATTGGCCGACCGCATCGATCACGCACTCAAGCGTCGCGGCATCGGTGATGCGCATGCCGTGGTGGTAATGCGGGATCAGGCCGCGTGCGGCGAGGCGGGTTTCGATTTGCGGACGCGAACCGTGGACCAATACCAGACGCACACCGAGGCTGTGCAGCAGCACCAGGTCGTGAACGATATTGCCGAAGTTCGGATGCTCGACGCCGTCGCCGGGCAGCATGACGACGAAGGTGCAATCGCGGTGGGCATTGATGTAAGGGGACGCGTGGCGAAGCCAATTAACGTATTCGGGCATGAACCTGGGCCTGTAATAAATAGCAGCCAAAAAATGGGCGAAACGGAAATGCACAGCGGGCTGGTGGTTATCGTCGGAACAGGCTTGGCGACACGCGCGCTCTCCTCATGAATACGGGTTGGGGTACAGGTAATTTATCTATTTCTGTAGGAGCAAAGCTTGCTCGCGATGGCGGTGTAACAGCCAACTGTGATGTTGGATTTAATGCCGTCATCGCGAGCAAGCTTTGCTCCTACAGGTGTTGCGTTTAATTGACCGACATCGGTGTTTGGGCCGGTGTCAGGCAGTAATGTTCAATCAGTTGCCGTAATAGATGCACGGTAGGCTGCAAACGTGACATTTCCAGGTATTCCCCCGGTTGGTGCGCGCAAGCGATGTCGCCTGGGCCGAGCACCAGTGTTTCGCAGCCAAGTTGCTGAAGATAAGGCGCTTCGGTGCCGAACGCTACCGCTTCGGCGCGATGGCCGGTGAGCTTTTCAGCGACGCGGACCAATTCGGCGTCCTCGGCCTGCTCGAAGGGCGGTACGGCGGGGAACAGCGGCGCGTAATCGATCTTCACCTGATGGCGCTCGGCAACCGGGGCGAGCTTCTGCAAAATCGCCGCGCGCAGGGCATTCGGGTCCATGCCCGGCAATGGCCGCAAATCGAATTCCAGCGAACATTGGCCGCAGATACGGTTGGGATTGTCGCCGCCATGAATGCAGCCAAAATTCATCGTCGGCACCGGCACGCCGAATTGCGCATTGCGGAATTCGCGCTGCCACAACAGGCGCAAACCGCGCAGTTCGCCGATCGCATCGTGCATCGCTTCGAGGGCGCTGTGGCCCAGGCGCGGATCGGAGGAATGGCCGCTCTGACCGAGAATGTCGATGCGTTCCATCATGATGCCTTTGTGCATGCGGATCGGCTTGAGCCCGGTCGGCTCGCCAATCACTGCGGCACGCCCCAGCGGACGCCCGGCTTCGGCCAGGGCTCGCGCGCCGGACATCGAGCTTTCTTCATCGCACGTGGCAAGGATCAGCAGTGGTTGTTTGAACGGTTGATCGAGCAGCGGCAGCACCGCTTCGATGGCCAAGGCAAAAAAGCCCTTCATGTCGCAACTGCCGAGCCCGACCCAACGGCCATCCACTTCAGTCAGCTTCAACGGATCGGTCTGCCACAACGCGCCGTCGAACGGCACCGTGTCGCTGTGCCCGGCCAGCACCAGGCCACCGGGGCCGGAGCCAAAACTGGCGAGCAAGTTGAATTTGCCGGGGCTGACCTGCTGGATGTCGCAGGCAAAACCCAAATCACCGAGCCACGTCGCGAGCAAGTCGATGACCGGACGATTGGTCTGATCGAGGCTCGCCTGCGTACAGCTGACGGACGGTGCGGCGATCAGCGCAGCGAACTGATCTTTCATGGACGGCAAAGGCATCGCTGACTCCAACTCCCGAATTGAAGCCCATCATAGAACCATCCGGCGACAGGAATAAACCGCCGCGGCACTTAGGACGAATGACTCCTGTACACTGCACGACCTTGGCAGCCACACATTCCCCCGGCTGCGCTCCCGATCCTGGATTTTCCGGCCATGCAGAAAGAAACCGAAATCAAACTCCGCGTCAGCCGCGAAACCCTCGCCGCGCTGCGCGAGCACCCGCTCCTGAAAAAACGCAACAAAAGTGGCTGGGAACGCCGTGAGTTGATGAACCAATACTTCGACACGCCTGAGCGCGACCTGGCCCGCGCCAAGGTTGCCCTGCGCCTGCGCCGCGATGGCGAAGAAGTGATTCAGACGCTCAAGACCCGTGGCCAGAGCGTCGCCGGCCTGTCCGAGCGTAACGAATACGACTGGAACCTGCCCAAAGCCAAGCTCGACGTGAAGAAACTCGACGGCGAATGCTGGCCCGAAGAGCTGGCCGAACTGGACAAGAAAACCCTGAAAGCCATTTTCACCACCGATTTCGTCCGCGAACGCGCGGAAATCGCCTGGGGCCGTGGCAAGACCAAAGTGGTCATCGAAGCCGCGCTGGACTTCGGCCACGTCGTGGTTGGTAAACAGAAAGAAGAGATCTGCGAACTGGAACTGGAATTGCGCGAAGGCGAGCCTGCCGCGCTGCTGGAACTGGCCGCCGAACTGGCCGCAACCCTGCCGTTGATGCCGTGTGACATCAGCAAGGCCGAGCGCGGTTATCGTTTGTACGACGCCAACAGCTACTCGCTGAGCCTGCCGGCGCCGCAAATCACTGCTGAAATGCCGCTCGACGACGCGTTCGCCGCGCTGAGCTGGCACTTGTTGGGCAGTAGTCAGCGTCTGGCCGAGCAATATCGTTTCAATGGCCACTGGCGTCTGTTGCAGGACTGGGTGGAAAACCTTGTCGAACTGCGCGCCCTGCTCAGCAGCCTCGGCCAAGCCGCACCGCGTCAATCGACGCACGATTTGCGCGTGGCGCTCGACGCCTTGCTGGAAGACTGGCGCCCGCTGGTGCAGGCCGGTCAGGACGACGAAGACGTGCGCAAAGCCGCGCCGGAGCAGTTCCTCGAAGAGTTGCAGGACCCGCGTTGGGGCCTGTTCTCGCTGAACACTTCACGCTGGTTGCTCGCGCGCACTTGGGCTGCTGATCGCAACGTTCGCGGCAATCGCCAAGGCGCTGCGCAATTGGCCAACTGGCTGCCGCGCCTGCTCGGCGAAGAAGCCACGTCCCTGCAATTGCAGCGTTATCAGCAGCAGCCGGAAGACTTGGCCGAGCAACTGCCGCGCATCGAGCGCATCCAGTCGTGGATGCACCATGCCCGTGGCGTGCTGGACATCCCGGAAATGGATCGCTTGTACGGCGAGCTGAACAAATTGGCGCAACTGGCCAACGAGCCGATCACCGAAGAAGCGCTGGATGCGCGCAAACAACAGGCGATCGCGGTGTACCAGAACCGTGCCTGGAAAATGTTGCTGCGCATGTAATGCCCAGTGGCGAGGGGGCTTGCCCCCGTTCGGCTGCGAAGCAGTCGTAAATCAGCCAACGCGTTATATCTGACTCAACGCGTTGGCTGGTTTTGGGAGTCCTTCGGACTCCAACGGGGGCAAGTTCCCTCGCCACAAAAGCCCTCTGTCACAATGATGAGCGCAACACCGGCAAACTCGTCGTCGATTTAATCTCCGACAACGCCACTATCGAGTTCACCTCCTGAATCCCCGGCACCATCGACAGCTTCTCAAAGAAAAACCGCTCATACGCCTCGATGTCCGCCGTGACAATCCGCAGCAAAAAATCCACCGACCCCATCAGCACATAACATTCCAGCACTTCGGGAAAACCGCGAATCGCCTCGGTGAACTCGGTGAAGTTCGACCGCCCGTGCGCATTGAGTTTGATCTCGGCAAAGATCTGCGTGTTCAGGCCGATTTTCTTACGATCAAGCAACGTCACCTGCCCGCGAATGATCCCCTCCTCTTTCATCCGCTGAATCCGCCGCCAACACGGCGACTGCGACAGCCCGACCTGCTCGGCGATCTGCGCGCTGGAAAGCGAAGCGTCCTCTTGCAGCAACGCGAGGATCTTGCGGTCGTAGCCATCCAGCTCGGCATGCATAGAAAAACCCTCAGATGATCACTTGTTGAATCAAACAATTCGATAAATCGCCAATACGCCCGATCATAGCCAAGAAATGCCCGCCGCCGAATGTAAAAATTCCTCCAGAAAATTTGGCCAGATAATTTGGAGAGCGAGCATGCCGCATCTGGAAGCCGTGAATACCCCAGCCACCCGCGCCGATGTGTGGAACGTCAGCAACGCCCATTGCCGCGTGCAATATCAACTGCTGGCCGAGGCCGAACCGGATGTGCTCTGCCGCGCACTTAACTTGTTCGCCCTGCAGTTTCTGACGCCGGAACAGGTCAACGTGCAGCGTCTGGACGATCTGCTGTCGGTCGATATCGTCATCGACGGCTTGAGCTGGCACCGCGCCGAGGTCATCGCGGAAAAACTTCGTAACCTGATCAGCGTCTGCTCGGTAAATCTGCAGAGCGCCGATTCGGCGTGGCAGGCACAGGCGCAAGCGGCCGGTTGAAAGACCTGGAAACGCCTTCGTCGGGTAGTGGCCCAACGGTCTGCGCCTGCGCGACTATCCTTTGCACACTGCGGTCTAGATCGCTGTTTGCAGGATTGTTCAAAAGGAAAGCGCATGTCCGTTCAACTTGCCACTCAGGACCGTTGGCTGGATCTCAATGATTTGCTGCGAGAACTGGTCGCCCAAGGCTTCATCAACCAGGATTCGGCGGAACTCGCCCTCAATGCGCGACGGCGCAACGCCACCAGCGTGCAGTTGCATCCGCTGGAGTTTATCGCCAGCCAGCACCTCGACGACCTCAGCCGGCCGGGCAAACACCTCGACCTCGAAAGCCTGACCCTGTGGCTGTCGCAACAGGCCGGCCAACCTTATTTGCGCATCGATCCACTGAAGATCAACGTCGCGGCGATCACGCCGCTAATGTCTTACGCCTTCGCCCAACGGCACAAGATTCTCGCCGTTTCCATCGACCGCGACGCGGTCACCGTGGCCAGCGCCCAGCCCTACGTCACCGCGTGGGAAGCCGACCTGACCCACGTTTTGAAGCTGCCGATCAAACGCGTAGTGGCCAACCCGGCAGACATCCAGCGCTTCAGCGTCGAGTTTTTTCGCCTGGCCAAATCGGTCACCGGCGCGACCAACGCCGATCAGCAGACCAGCACCCTCGGCAACTTCGAACAGCTGCTCAACCTCGGCGCCAGCGATCAGGAGCCGGACGCCAACGACGCGCACATCGTCAATATCGTCGATTGGCTGTTCCAGTACGCGTTCCAGCAGCGCGCCAGTGATATCCACATCGAGCCGCGCCGCGAGCAGGGCACGGTGCGTTTTCGCATCGACGGCGTGTTGCACAACGTCTATCAATTCCCGCCGCAGGTGACCATGGCCATCGTCAGCCGCCTGAAAAGCCTGGGCCGGATGAACGTCGCGGAAAAACGCAAACCGCAGGACGGCCGGGTCAAAACCAAAACCCCGGACGGCGGCGAAGTCGAACTGCGGCTATCAACCTTGCCGACTGCGTTCGGCGAAAAAATGGTCATGCGGATCTTCGATCCGGAAGTGCTGCTCAAGGATTTTGATCAGCTGGGGTTTTCCGCCGATGATTTGCGGCGCTGGCAGGACATGACTCGCCAGCCCAACGGCATCATTCTGGTGACCGGGCCGACCGGTTCGGGCAAGACCACCACGCTCTACACCACCCTGAAAAAACTGGCGACGCCGGAGGTCAACCTCTGCACCATCGAGGACCCGATCGAGATGGTCGAGCCGGCCTTCAACCAGATGCAGGTCCAGCACAACATCGACTTGAACTTCGCCGCCGGCGTGCGCGCACTGATGCGGCAAGACCCGGACATCATCATGATCGGCGAGATCCGCGACCTCGAAACCGCCGAAATGGCGATCCAGGCTGCGCTCACCGGCCACCTCGTACTCTCGACCCTGCACACCAACGACGCCCCGAGCGCGATCAGCCGTCTGCTGGAACTCGGCGTGCCGCATTACCTGATCAAAGCCACGGTCCTCGGCGTCATGGCCCAACGCCTGGTGCGAACCTTGTGCCCGCACTGCAAAGCACCGCTGACCCTGGGCGAAGAAGACTGGCAAACCCTGACCCGCCCGTGGCAAGCGCCACTGCCGAACAACGCCCACCGCGCCATCGGCTGCCTCGAATGCCGCGACACCGGCTACCGCGGCCGCGCCGGCGTCTACGAAATCATGCAACTGACCGACAGCGTCAAAGCCCTCATCACCCCCGACACCGACTTGCTCGCAATCCGACGCCAGGCCTTCAAAGAAGGCATGCGCAGCCTGCGCCTGTCCGGCGCACAAAAAGTCGCAGCGGGGCTGACGACGATCGAGGAAGTGTTGCGAGTGACGCCGCAGAGTGAGCAGAAGTAGCTGGGGCGACGCTTGCATTCAGTGCGTCACCAACAATCGCCAATCCTGCCTGCAACATCCGCTGACCGAGCAGTCACGGAACTCGATTGGGTATATGACGATCCAACGCCGTAGTTAACCCAGTGGAGTCACCCCTATGCGTCTCAAACTTGCTGTCGCTACCCTTGCCTTGCTGTCCCTTCCTGTTGGTTCAGCCATGGCCGACAGCTTTTGGCGTAACGTGCTGTCTTCCGGTGCAACCACCGGTTCGACTTACCTGACGTTCAAGGATCACAAGCTGATTGTTGCGGCTCAGGACGATGCCGGCAGTTTCGTCGCCAGTGATGGCGGCATTCGTGGCCCGTACCTGGAAGCGGCGATGCAGAAAGTTCGCGCAGACAATCCAGGCCTGCAGGCTACGGACATGGAGCTGGCGAACGCGATTCTGGCGAAGAATGCCGTTGCCTCTGAATAAGCCGTACCGTTGAACAAAAATGCCGCTCCCATGAGCGGCATTTTTTTGCCTCAAACAAACTGCACGGCTGTTTTCCTACAGCGACAAATGCCAAATCCGCGGTGGCCCGACGAGAATTCATCGGCCAACGCCGGATAAGTCCGATATTAGCCTCAGGTGCGCCAACCCAGACTTTGTCGATTCGAATAACCACACAAGCGAATCGATCACCATGAAAAAAACAAAACTGTCTGTATTACTGCTCGCCGCAGCCTTCACCAACCTGGCAAATGCTGAAGGCCTTTACGGCTCGTTGAAAATTCAAAGCGTCGAGCAGAACCTGGAAAGCGCGCTGCTCACCAGTCCCAGGGTCAGCCATCGTGTGGTGAGCCCGGACAGTCAGAAAGATGTCGGCGGCTCGTTGGGCATCGGCTACGGGTTCAAGGGTGACTGGCGTCTGGAAGGCGAATATTCGATCAAGCAGGATTCGCAGTTCAAGAGTCACTGGGCGCCGTTCGATGCCAACGTCAACAACATGCAAGTCTCGTCCAGTCGCCTGATGCTCAATGCCTACAAGGATTTCCCGCTCAACCAGTACCTGTCGGTGTACGCGATGGCGGGGGTTGGCGTCGCGCACATCAGTTCGCAGGGTTATCAGTCCAACCCCTCGCGACAGTTCGCCAACAACAGTCAGAACAATTTTGCCTATGCGCTGGGTGTTGGCGTGGACTTGAAAGTCACCCGGCAAATCACCCTCGGCAGCGGTTATCGCTACGTCGACATGGGCGATATCGAGACCGGTTACAACACCTTCGCCAATCGCATCAACGCTCGGGACGAACAACTCAAAGGCAAGTTGCGCGAGCAGAACCTCTACGTCGAAGCGCGCATGGCGTTCTGATTTTCGGCCCGACGTGCAACGTCCCTGTAGGAGCGAGGCTTGCCCGCGAAGGCGGCGGATCATTCCCCCATGATTCAGCCTGATCAACCGCTTTCGCGGGCAAGCCTCGCTCCTGCAAGGGCTAGGTCTTCAGCGGTAATCGTCTACCGGGACGCACGCGCAAAACAGGTTGCGGTCGCCGTAGACGTTATCGACGCGGTTCACCGCCGGCCAGTATTTGTGCACTTGGGTATGCGCATCCGGGGTCACCGCTTGCTCGATGCTGTACGGCCGCTCCCACACCCCGGTGATGTCGGCGAGCGTATGCGGCGCGCGTTTCAGCGGATTGTCTTCGGCGTGCCAATTGCCGTTTTGCACTTCGGTGATTTCTGCGCGAATGCTCAGCATGGCGCCGATAAAACGGTCCAGCTCCGCTTTCGATTCGCTCTCGGTCGGCTCGACCATCAACGTGCCGGGCACCGGGAACGACATGGTCGGCGCATGAAAACCGTAATCCATCAGGCGCTTGGCGACGTCTTCTTCGCTGATCCCGGTCAGTGCCTTGAGCGGTCGCAAATCCAGAATGCACTCATGCGCGACCCGCCCGTTGCGCCCGGTGTAGAGCACCGGAAAGGCCCCGGACAGATGCTGCGCGAGGTAATTTGCGGCGAGGATCGCCACTTCGCTGGCATCGGCCAACTGCGGGCCCATCATTGCGATGTACATCCAACTGATCGGCAGAATGCTCGCGCTGCCCCACGGCGCGGCGCTGACGGCACCGTTCTGCGGTTGCGGGCCGTCGAGCGGCACCACCGGATGATTGGCCACAAACGCTGCCAAATGTGCGCGCACGCCAATCGGGCCCATGCCCGGACCGCCGCCACCGTGGGGAATGCAGAAGGTTTTGTGCAGGTTCATGTGCGATACGTCAGCGCCGATATCCGCCGGCCGGGTCAAGCCGACCTGCGCATTAAGGTTGGCGCCATCCATATACACCTGGCCGCCATGGCTGTGGATAACTTCACAGATCTCGCTGATGCCTTCTTCGTAAACGCCGTGGGTCGAGGGATAAGTCGCCATCAGGCAGGCGAGTTTGCTCCCGGCCGTCGCGGCTTTGTCCTTCAGGTCAGCCAATTCGACGTTGCCCGCCTCGTCACACTCGACGATCACCACGCGCATCCCGGCCATTTGCGCCGAGGCCGGATTGGTGCCGTGGGCCGAGGACGGAATCAGGCAAATATCCCGCGCACCTTCGTCGCGGCTCTCGTGGTATTTGCGGATCGCCAGCAGCCCGGCGTACTCGCCTTGGGCGCCGGAGTTGGGCTGCATGCAGATCGCATCAAACCCGGTGATCGCGCAGAGCCAGCGCTCCAGTTCTTCAATCATCAAGGTGTAACCGACCGCCTGTTCCCTCGGCACAAACGGGTGCAAATTGGCGAACTGCGCCCAGGTGATCGGGATCATTTCGCTGGTGGCGTTGAGTTTCATGGTGCAGGAGCCGAGCGGGATCATCGACTGGTTCAGCGCCAGGTCTTTGTTCTCCAATTGCTTGAGGTAACGCAGCATCTCGGTTTCGCTGTGATGAGCGCTGAACACCGGATGGCGCAGATAGGGCGTGCTGCGCAACAAGCCGTCGGGAATGCCGGAGACGAGGGTTTGCGCGTCCAGTTGTTCGACGTTCAAGCCATGATCGGCGCCGAGGAAAATATCCAGCAGCCTGGCCACCGTTGTTTCATCGCAGGTTTCATCAAGGCTCAGGCCCAAGCGCCCGCGCCCGAGAATGCGCAGATTGATTTGCACTGCTTTGGCACTTTCGATGATCGCGGTTTGCGCGCCGCCGACCTCAAGCGTCAGCGTGTCGAAGAACTGCTGGTTGACCCGGACAATGCCGTTGCGCTCCAGGCCAGCGGCGAGAATGCAGGTCAGCCGATGCACGCGCTGGGCAATCCGTTTCAGCCCTTCCGGGCCGTGATACACCGCGTAGAAACTGGCGATATTTGCCAGCAGAACCTGCGCGGTGCAGATGTTCGAGTTGGCCTTCTCGCGGCGAATATGTTGCTCGCGGGTCTGCAGCGCCATGCGCAGGGCAACGTTGCCGCGGGCATCTTTCGAAACACCGATGATCCGCCCAGGAATCGCCCGTTTGTATTCATCACGACTGGCGAAGAACGCCGCGTGCGGGCCGCCGTAACCCATCGGCACACCAAAACGCTGCGACGAACCGAACACCACGTCCGCGCCCAATTCGCCCGGCGGCGTCAGCAATAACAGGCTGAGCAGATCCGCCGCGACGCAGGCCAATGCCTGCTGGGAATGCAGATGATCGATCAGCGGCCGCAGATCGCGGATCTCGCCGTGGGTGTCCGGGTACTGCAAAAGTGCGCCGAACACTTGATGCTGTTGCAAGTTATCCACAGCGTCGATGATCAGGTCGAAACCAAAGCCCTCGGCGCGGGTTTGAATCACCGAAATGGTCTGCGGATGGCAGTTCTCGTCGACGAAGAACAGATTGCTCTTGGACTTGGCGACTCGTTTGGCCAGGGCCATGGCTTCAGCGGCGGCGGTGGCTTCATCGAGCAGCGAGGCGTTGGCCAGTTCGAGGCCCGTGAGGTCGATGGTCAGTTGCTGGAAATTCAGCAGCGCTTCGAGCCGGCCCTGGGCAATCTCCGGTTGATACGGCGTGTAAGCGGTGTACCAACCGGGATTTTCCAGGACGTTGCGCAAGATCACCGTCGGCGTCAGCGTGCCGTGGTAGCCCATGCCGATCAGGCTGGTCCAGACCTGGTTCTGCTCGGCATAACCGCGCAACTTGGCGAGCGCGGCTTGTTCGTCGAGGGCCGGCGGCAGGTCCAGTTCACGGTTGAGGCGAATGCCCGGCGGCACGGTCTGTTCGATCAGCTCGCTGCGGCTGCCCAGACCGAGGCTGTCGAGCATCGCCTGCTGCTCGGCGGCGTCTGGCCCCAAGTGGCGGCGCAGGAAGGCATTGGGGTCGCGTAACTGGCTCAGGGACGGCAATGGGGACATGACGGGCTCTCTCTTGACTGGCGCTCGACGTCGATGCAACACGGTCAAACCAGCATAGCAGCCGCTGCCGACCGCGAATTTCCGGGCATCAACGCTGCCCCTGCAGGGATTTACTGCGGGCAATAAAAAGCCCCGACAGGTCGGGGCTTTGGGGTAACGCCTGTGGCTTACTCGCCGATGGCAGCCTTGTACGCCGCAGCATCCAGCAACTTGTCCAGATCAGCCGCATTGCTTGGCTTGAGCTTGAAGATCCACGCGCCGTACGGGTCGGTGTTGAGCGCTTCGGGCGAGCCGCTCAAATCTTCATTGATCGCAATCACTTCACCGGCAATCGGCGAATAGATGTCGGAGGCTGCTTTAACCGATTCCACCACACCCGATTGATCGCCGGCAGCAAACACTTTGCCGACTTCGGTCAGCTCAACGAACACCACGTCGCCCAAGGCTTCCTGAGCGTGATCGCTAATGCCGACGGTAACGGTGCCATCGGCTTCCAGACGCGCCCATTCGTGACTTTCGGCAAAACGCAGGTCGGCAGGGATATCGCTCATGTTCTGTGTCCTCAAAAAAGAATGTCAGCGGTCGATGCCCGCCAGAAAAGTTTTAAATCAAGGTTTTGCCATGGCGTACGAAGGTCGGTTTGACCACTCGGACCGGGTACCACTTGCCACGGATTTCCACTTCTGCGCGGTCGGCAGTCGCCATCGGCACGCGCGCCAGTGCAATCGACTTGCTTAGCGTAGGAGAGAAACTACCACTGGTGATCTCCCCTTCGCCAACATTGGCGATCCGTACCACTTGATGCGCGCGCAAAACGCCGCGTTCCTCAAGCACCAGACCGACCAGTTTGTGCTGCACACCGTTGGCTTTTTCCGCCTCCAGAGCCTCGCGCCCGATGAATTGGCGGGTGGCCGGTTCCCAGGCAATGCTCCAGGCCATGTTGGAGGCCAACGGTGAAATATCTTGATGGATGTCTTGGCCGTAGAGGTTCATGCCGGCCTCGACGCGCAAGGTATCGCGGGCGCCGAGGCCGATTGGCGAGATACCGGCGCCGACCAGATCGTTGAAAAAACCCGGCGCCTGCTCGGCTGGCAGAACGATCTCCAAGCCGTCTTCACCGGTATAACCGGTGCGCGCGATGAACCAGTCGCCATCGGACCGGCCTTCGAACGGTTTGAGCAATTGAATGAGGTTGCCGCGCGACTGGGTCACCAGTTCGGCGATCTTGTGCCGCGCCTGCGGACCTTGGATAGCCAGCATCGCCAGCTCGGAACGCTCCTTGAGCGCTACTTTGAAATCGCCAAGGTGCGCCTGCATCCAGGCCAGGTCCTGGTTACGCGTCGAAGCGTTGACCACCAGCCGATAACCTTCATCGAGGCGATAAACCAGCATGTCATCGACGATGCCGCCGCGCTCGTTGAGCATGGTGCTGTACAAGGCACGGCCGGGGCTGTGCAGGCGTTCGACGTCATTGGCCAGCAAATGCTGGAGCCATTCCTTGGCCTGGGGGCCGTCAACATCGATTACGGTCATGTGGGACACATCAAACACCCCGCAATCGCGGCGCACCTCATGGTGTTCCTCGACCTGCGAGCCGTAATGCAGTGGCATATCCCAACCGCCAAAATCGACCATCTTCGCGCCGAGGGCGAGATGAAGGTCATACAGAGGCGTACGCTGTCCCATGGGTTTCTCCTTCCGGGCGTGGCGAAGGTGCGGAACGGTGCTTACCGGTGAAAGCCTTGAAATACAAGGCTTCCAGCCGATCTCAGCTACCGGGTCTGAAGGACGGACCGCACCGAATGCCGCGCATTGTAGCCTCAAGGTGTAGGACTGACACCTAGGTGTTTCGATGCGCCGAACGTCGAATCAATCCGATGACCGGTAACAGCCCGACCAAAACCAGGGTCAGCGCCGGCAACGACGCTCTCGCCCATTCGCCTTCGCTGGTCATTTCGAAGATGCGCACCGCCAGCGTGTCCCAGCCAAACGGGCGCATCAGCAGGGTCGCGGGCATTTCCTTGAGCACATCGACAAACACCAGCAACGCCGCGCTCAACGTGCCGGGCAGCAACAACGGCAGATACACTTTGAAAAACAGTCGTGGCCCACTGACGCCAAGGCTACGTGCTGCTTCGGGCAACGAAGGACGGATTCGCGCCAGGCTGCTTTCCAGTGGTCCGTAAGCGACGGCGATGAAACGCACCAGATAAGCCAGGATCAGCGCTGCCAGACTGCCGAGCAGCAACGGCTTGCCGGTGCCGCCGAGCCAACTCGACAGCGGAATCACCAGCTCGCGGTCGAGGTAACTGAACGCGAGCATGATCGACACCGCCAGCACCGAGCCGGGTAACGCATAACCGAGATTGGCCACGCTGACGCCCGAGCGGATCGCCCGGGTCGGCGCCAGGCGTCGGGCGAACGCCAGCAGCAGGGCCACGCTGACGGTGATCAGCGCCGCCATGCCGCCCAGATACAAGGTGTGCACGATCAGCCCGGCGTAACGCTCATCCAGATCGAAACGGCCACGCTGCCAGAACCACACCACCAGTTGCAGCATCGGAATCACGAACGCGCAGGCAAACACCACGCCGCACCAACTCATCGCCGCCAAGGCTTTGAAGCCGCGCAGGTGATACAGCGCCTTGACCCGTGGTCGCTCGTTACTCGCGCGGTTGGCGCCACGGGCACGGCGCTCGCCGTACAGCACGACCATCACCACCAGCAGCAACAGGCTGGCTAATTGCGCGGCGGTCGAGAGGCTGAAGAAGCCGTACCAGGTTTTGTAGATGGCAGTGGTGAAGGTGTCGAAGTTGAACACCGACACCGCGCCGAAATCCGCCAGGGTTTCCATCAACGCCAACGCCACGCCGGCGCCAATGGCCGGACGCGCCATTGGTAATGCCACGCGCCAGAAGGCCTGCCACGGCGATTGCCCAAGGACCCGCGCGGCTTCCATCAGGCCTTTGCCCTGCGCGAGAAACGCGGTGCGCGCCAGCAGGTAAACGTAGGGGTAAAACACCAACACCAGCACCACAATCACGCCGCCGGTGGAGCGCACGCGCGGCAAACGCAAGCCGCTGCCGAACCATTCGCGCAGCAGCGTTTGTACCGGGCCGGCGAAGTCCAGCAGGCCGACGAAGACGAATGCGAGCACGTAAGCGGGGATTGCGAATGGCAGCATCAGCGCCCAGTCGAGCCAGCGTCGGCCAGGGAATTCGCAGAGGCTGGTCAGCCAGGCAAGGCTCACGCCCAACAGCGTCACGCCGACCCCGACGCCGAGCACCAGTGTCAGGGTGTTGCCGAGCAGGCGCGGCATCTGCGTGTCCCAGAGGTGGGACCAGATTTGTTGATCGATGGTTTGCCAGGAGAAAAACAGCACGCTCAGCGGCAGCAGAACCAGCGCGGCGATGGCGAAAACCAGTGGATACCAGCGACGTTGGGCGGGGTGGGCCACGTTAAAGTCTCTGAGACGGTGGGTGTGTGGTGCATGGGTCAAGATCGCCCCCTCACCCTAACCCTCTCCCCAAAGGGGCGAGGGGACTGACCGCGGCGTTTAAGTGAAATGCTGCGACCTGAAATTCCAAAGTCGAACTCAGGATTTGAAAAGCATGAAGATCTGCTCCCTTTCCCCCTCTCCCCAAAGGGGCGAGGGGACTGACCGCGGCGTTTAATTGAAATGCTGCGACCTGAAATTCCAAAGTCGAACTCAGGATGTGAAAAGCATGAAGATCTGCTCCCTTTCCCCTCTCCCCAAAGGGGCGAGGGGACTGATCGCGGCGTTTAAGTGAAACGCTGCGACCTGACATTCCAAAGTCGAACTCAGGATGTGAAAAGCATGAAGATCTGCTCCCTTTCCCCCTCTCCCCAAAGGGGCGAGGGGACTGACCGCGGCGTTTAAGTGAAATGCTGCGACCTGAAATTCCAAAGTCGAACTCAGGATTTGAAAAGCATGAAGATCTGCTCCCTTCCCCCTCTCCCCAAGGGGCGAAGGGACTGGCCGCGGCGTTTAAGTGAAATGCTGCGACCTGACATTCCAAAGTCGAACTCAGGATTTGAAAAGCATGAAGATCTGCTCCCTTTCCCCCTCTCCCCAAAGGGGCGAGGGGACTGGCCGCGGCGTTTAAGTGAAACGCTGCGACCTGAAATTCCAAAGTCGAACTCAGGGTTTGAAATACATGAAGATCTGCTCCCTTTCCCCCTCTCCCCTCTGGGGAGAGGGCTGGGGTGAGGGGTGGATCTTCAAGCAAACATAGCAATACCGCCGAACTCAATTCCAGCCGGCGCGATCCATCATGCGGATGGCTTCAGCCTGGCGTTTGCCGGCGATCTCTACCGGCAAGGTGTCGGCAACAAACTTGCCCCAGCTCGCCACTTCAGCAGACGGCGGCACGGCAGGGTTGGCCGGGAATTCCTGGTTCACGTCGGCAAAAATCTTCTGCGCTTCCGGCGTGGTCATCCACTCCACCAACGCCTTGGCCGCTTCCGGGTGCGGCGCATGCTTGGTCAGGCCGATGCCAGACAGGTTGACGTGTACGCCACGGTCGCCCTGATTCGGCCAGAACAGCTTCACCGCCAGATCCGGCTTCTGCTTGTGCAGGCGGCCGTAGTAGTAAGTGTTGACGATGCCGACGTCGCATTGGCCGGCGTTGATCGCTTCCAGCACCGCGATGTCATCGGAGAACACGTCGGTGGACAGGTTGTTGACCCAACCCTTGAGGATTTCCTCGGTTTTAGCCGCGCCGTGGACTTCGATCATGGTCGCAGTCAGCGACTGGTTGTAGACCTTCTTCGCCGTGCGCAGGCACAGGCGACCTTCCCAGTTCTTGTCGGCCAGACCTTCGTAAGTGGTCAGCTCGCCGGGCTTCACCCGCGCCGTCGAGTAGGCGATGGTCCGCGCGCGCAGGCTCAAACCGGTCCAGGCGTGGGCCGACGAGCGATATTGCAGCGGGATGTTGCTGTCGATGGTTTTCGAGGTGAACGGCTGAAGAATGCCCATCTGCTCGGCTTGCCAGAGGTTGCCGGCATCGACGGTCAGCAGCAGGTCGGCGGTGGCGTTTTCGCCTTCAGCCTTGATCCGCTGCATCAGCGGCGCTTCCTTGTCGGTGATGAACTTCACCTGCACGCCGGTTTTTGCGGTGTAGGCATCGAAGACCGGTTTGATCAGTTCGTCGATGCGCGAGGAGTAAACCACTACCTCGTCGGCGGCCTGGGCGGCGGTACTGCCGATCAGGGTCAGGGCCAACGCGGTCAACAGACGCTTGGGTGCCAACATGGTCGTGGTCTCTCGATTGAAAAATGAGGCCAAATGATAAGGACTCACATTTGCAAGCTCAATCGAACAGTTGGCGGGTGCGTTACCAGATGTTGCACAGGGTCAGCGTGCGATACCTGTGGCGAGGGGGCTTGCCCCCGTTCGACCGCGCAGCGGTCGCAAATCGAAATGCAGGGTTCGACTGAAAAAATGCAGGGGCTGCTTCGCAGCCCAACGGGGGCAAGCCCCCTCGCCACAGGGCCATGCGCGATTCAGGCCTTGGCCAGCGCCGGCAAGTCCCCGGTCAGCCCCAGCGCTTCGCGCACGAACAGTGCCTTGGCTTCCGGCATCTGTTCGACCAGCTTCAACCCGGCATTACGCAACCAGCGCACCGGCAGCGGATCAGCCTGGAACAGCCGTTCAAAGCCTTCCATCGCCGCCATCAACGCCAGGTTATGCGGCATGCGCCGGCGCTCGTAGCGGCTGAGGACCTTCACGTCCGCCAGGCGCTCGCCGCGTTCGGTCGCTTGCAGCAACACTTCGGCCAGCACCGCCGCGTCGAGGAAACCCAGATTGACGCCCTGCCCGGCCAACGGGTGAATGGTGTGCGCCGCGTCGCCGATCAGCGCCAGGCCTTCAGCCACGTAACGCTTGGCGTGGCGCTGGCGCAGCGGCACGCACAGGCGCGGGTCGGCGCTGAGCACGGTGCCCAGACGGCCTTCGAAAGCGCGCTCCAGTTCAGCGCAAAACGCCACGTCATCCAGCGCCATCAGGCGTTCGGCTTCGCTCGGTGTGGTCGACCAGACGATCGAACACCAATCCTGCTGACCGTCGCGTTCCAGCGGCAAAAAGGCCAGCGGGCCGTTATCGGTAAAGCGCTGCCACGCGGTCATTTGATGGGTTTTGGCGCTGCGCACGCTGGTGACGATGGCGTGATGCAGATAATCCCACTCGCGCGTGGCCACGCCCGTCAGGCGACGCACCGCCGAGTTGGCGCCGTCCGCCGCAATCACCAGCGGCGCGCGCAACGTGCGGCCATCGGCGAGGGTCAGCAGCCAATCGTCACCGGAGCGGCGCATCTGTTCCAGGCGCGCATTGGCCAGCATGCCGAGGTCGCATTCGTGCAGACGGTCGAGCAACGCATCCTGGACCACACGGTTTTCGACGATATGCCCAAGCACGTCAGCGTGCACACTCGCCGCCGAAAAGTGGATTTGCCCGGTGCCGCTGCCGTCCCAGACGTGCATGCCGGTGTAAGGACTGCTGCGCCGGTTGGCGATGCCGTCCCACACGCCAAGACGTTCGAGGATGCGTTGGC
>NZ_MKGS01000139.1:0-58673 GCF_002836905.1 Pseudomonas sp. 43NM1
GTCAGGCTCCCTCTCCCCAGAGGGGAGAGGGAGCCTGACCGAGTCGTACTAAAAGAATTTCAAATGCTCAAAAAATATTGCTGACTGATCCGGCCATGAAAAACAACCGAGATCAGTCCCCTCTCCCCAGCGGAGAGAGGGAGCCTGACCGAGTCGTACTGAAAAAATTTCAAATGCTCAAAAATATTGCTGACCGATCCGGCCATAAGAAACAACCGAGATCAGTCCCCTCTCCCCTCTGGGGAGAGGGCTAGGGTGAGGGGTGGTTCAATTGACACACCCCACACCGTAAGAACCTCACAAAACTGCCGATATGGATTCCCGACGATGGACCTGACCCCACGCGAAAAAGACAAGCTGTTGATTTTCACCGCCGGCCTCGTGGCCGAGCGGCGTTTGGCGCGCGGCGTGAAACTCAATTACCCGGAGGCCATGGCCTACATCTCCGCCGCGCTGCTCGAAGGTGCGCGTGACGGCCGTACTGTCGCCGAGTTGATGCACTTCGGCACGACGTTGCTGAGTCGCGAACAAGTGATGGAAGGCATCCCGGAAATGATCCCGGAGATCCAGGTCGAAGCGACGTTCCCCGACGGCACCAAACTGGTCACCGTCCACCAACCGATCGCTTGAGGCCGCGCCATGACTTATCACATCCGTGATGCGCTGCACGCCGACCTGCCGGCGATCCGCGACATCTACAACGACGCGGTGCTCAACACCACGGCGATCTGGAACGAACAGGCCGTCGACCTCGGCAACCGCCAGGCGTGGTTCAGCGCCCGGCAAGCCCAGGGTTACCCGATTCTGGTGATCGTCGACGCTGACAACAGCGTGCTCGGCTACGCTTCGTTCGGTGACTGGCGGCCCTTCGACGGCTTTCGCCACACCGTCGAGCATTCCGTCTACGTGCGCAGCGATCAACGCGGCAACGGCCTCGGCCCGCAACTGATGAGCGAACTGATCGAACGCGCCAGAGCGTGCGCCAAACACGTGATGGTCGCCGCCATCGAAAGCGGCAACGCTGCGTCTATTCGCCTGCACCAGCGCGCCGGTTTTGTCATCACCGGGCAGATGCCCCAGGTGGGCACCAAGTTCGGTCGCTGGCTCGACCTGACCTTCATGCAACTGCCCCTCAATCCTGGCGCGGAGCCGCCGCTCGCCAACAAGGAGTGACACCGATGAACGCTGCCCAATTGCGTCGCGTCAATGTTGAAAGCTTTGCGCACTATCGCCAGGGTTTGATCGATTTGCTCCTGGACGCCGTGGGTTATGGCGCCAGCGTCGGCTTCATGGCCGACCTCGATGCGACGCAGGCGCGGGCCTATTTCGATGAGGTCGAAGGCAACCTGAACCAGGGCAATGTGCTGCTGTGGGTGGTGGTCAAGGACGAGCAGGTGCAGGCCAGCGTGCAGCTGACCTTGTGCCAGAAAGCCAATGGCCTGAACCGCGCCGAAGTGCAGAAACTGCTGGTGCGCGAGCAGGCGCGGCGGCGCGGTCTGGGCCAGCAATTGATGAGCGCGCTGGAGCTCGGCGCGCGCCAGCACAAGCGCGGCATGCTGTACCTCGACACCGAGGCCGGCTCCCCCGCCGAAGATTTCTACAAGGCGCTGGGTTACACCCGCGCCGGGCAGATCCCCGATTACGCGTGCGACCCGGCCGGCAACTATCGGCCGACCGCTCTCTATTACAAAGTTCTGCAAGGAATGAATGGATGATTCCCGGTGAATACCAGATCCAGCCCGGCGACATCGAACTCAATGTCGGCCGCCGCACCATCAGCCTGAAAGTCGCCAACAGCGGCGACCGGCCGATTCAGGTCGGCTCGCACTATCACTTTTTCGAAACCAACGACGCGCTGACCTTCGACCGCGCCGCCAGCCGCGGCATGCGCCTGAACATCCCGGCCGGCACCGCCGTGCGGTTTGAGCCGGGGCAGAGCCGCGAAGTCGAATTGGTCGATCTCGCCGGGCATCGCCGCGTGTTCGGCTTTGCCGGCAGGATCATGGGTGACCTCGACTGACACTGCACCTGTGGCGAGGGGGCTTGCCCCCGTTCGGCCGCGCAGCGGTCGTAAAACCGGTCACCTCGGTTCATCAGAAAAACCTCATCACCCAATTTGCGGGCGCTGCGCACCCGAACGGGGGCAAGCCCCCTCGCCACACTAAATTTGTGCAAGGAATTGCGATGAAGATATCCCGTCAAGCCTACGCCGACATGTTCGGCCCCACTGTCGGTGACAAGGTCCGTCTGGCCGATACCGAGCTGTGGATCGAGGTCGAAAAAGACTTCACCACCTATGGCGAAGAAGTGAAATTCGGCGGCGGCAAAGTCATCCGCGATGGCCAGGGCCAGAGCCAATTGCTCGCACGCGACGTGGTCGACACGGTAATCACCAACGCGCTGATCATCGACCACTGGGGCATCGTCAAAGCCGATGTCGGCCTCAAGGACGGACGCATCGCCGGCATCGGCAAGGCCGGCAACCCGGACGTGCAACCGAACGTGACCATCGCCATCGGCGCGAGCACCGAAGTCATCGCCGGTGAAGGCATGATCCTCACCGCCGGCGGCATCGACACGCACATTCACTTCATCTGCCCGCAGCAAATCGAAGAAGCGCTGATGAGCGGCGTCACCACCATGATCGGCGGCGGCACCGGCCCGGCCACCGGCACCAACGCCACGACCTGCACCTCCGGGCCGTGGCATCTGGCGCGGATGCTCCAGGCTGCCGACGCGTTCCCGATGAACATCGGCCTCACCGGCAAGGGCAACGCCAGCCTGCCCGAACCATTGATCGAACAGGTCAAGGCCGGCGCCATCGGCCTGAAACTGCACGAAGACTGGGGCACCACCCCGGCGAGCATCGACAACTGCCTGAGCGTTGCGGACGAGTACGACGTGCAAGTGGCAATTCACACCGACACGCTCAACGAATCCGGTTTCGTCGAAACCACCCTCGCCGCGTTCAAGGGCCGCACCATCCACACCTATCACACCGAAGGTGCCGGTGGCGGGCACGCGCCGGACATCATCAAGGCCTGCGGTTTCCCCAACGTGCTGCCGAGTTCGACCAACCCGACGCGGCCGTTTACCCGCAACACCATCGACGAACACCTCGACATGTTGATGGTCTGCCATCACCTCGACCCGAGCATCGCCGAAGACGTCGCGTTCGCCGAAAGCCGCATCCGCCGCGAGACGATTGCCGCCGAAGACATCCTCCACGACCTCGGCGCGTTCTCGATGATCAGCTCCGACAGCCAAGCCATGGGCCGCGTCGGTGAAGTGATCACGCGCACCTGGCAGACCGCCGACAAAATGAAAAAACAGCGCGGCGCGTTGCCTCAGGACGGCGAAGGCAACGACAACTTCCGCGCCAAACGCTACATCGCCAAATACACGATCAACCCGGCGATTACCCACGGCATCAGCCACGAAGTAGGCTCAATCGAAGTCGGTAAGTGGGCCGATCTGGTGCTGTGGCGCCCGGCGTTTTTCGGGGTCAAACCGACGCTGATTCTCAAGGGCGGCGCGATTGCCGCGAGCCTGATGGGCGATGCCAACGCTTCGATTCCGACGCCGCAACCGGTGCATTACCGCCCGATGTTCGCCAGTTATGGCGGCTCGCTGCACGCCACCAGCCTGACGTTTATCAGCCAGGCTGCGCAGGACGCCGGGTTGCCCGAAGCGTTGGGGCTGAAGAAGAAAATCGCTGTGGTGAAGGGCTGCCGCGACGTGCAGAAGACCGACCTGATCCACAACGATTACCTGCCAAACATCGACGTCGATCCGCAGACTTATCAGGTCAAGGCTGACGGCGTGTTGCTGTGGTGCGAACCGGCCGAAACCCTGCCGATGGCGCAGCGTTACTTCCTGTTCTGACTTCGCACAAAACCCGTAGGAGCGAGGCTTGCCCGCGAAGGCGTCGGCACATTCCAAATCAATCTTGGATGTGCCGACGCCTTCGCGGGCAAGCCTCGCTCCTACAGGGTTTGTGGGTTAGTCGGTGGTGGTTTCAACCTTGAAGGGGATCTCGACGCGCTGCACTTTTGCGCGGTCCATCGCTTGCTGGGTCAAGGTCTGACGCAGCTGGTTGATTTGCGCTTCGATGTCTGCCAACTCGGCGTTGCAAGCCGCGTCGCTCATGACCACGCCCGGTGCGATGGCGCTGTCGGGTTTGCCCAGTTCGAAGGCCAGTATCCGCAGCTCTTCTTTGAGTTTTGCTTTGGCTGCAGGCGTCAACGCCTGGCCTGAAGCCCGCTCATCCAAGGCAATTTTCAGCGCGGTGACGTCATCGTAGCGTTTGCGCAACGCACGGAACGCGCGTCGGTTGGAGGCTTCGACGTAGTCTTTCCAGAACGGCACGGCAATGATCGACTCGCGCAGCAGCGGTGCTTGTTCAAGGGCAATAACAGTGTCGTAGGCATCGTCGATCATCTTCTGTGTGACCCCGGCCATGTTGCGGAACAGCATCGACCGCGCCTGCCACGGCAAGTCGAGGCGGTCGGCCAGCCCGATCAGAAAACTCAAGTGCACTTCCACCACGTCAATCGTCCCGACGACGTTACCTTCAGCGTCAACTCGACGCAGTTGCTCCTTGGCGGCCAAGCGCTCGGCAACGTGTCGTCGAGCGATGGCATTGACCTGCTCGATGCGTGACTGCCCTTTGGCGAGTTCAACCAGTTCGCCCTCGACCAGACCCGGATTACCCAGGGATTTCGCCTCATCCACCAAGACGCGCATGCCCAACTCGTTGAATGCCTGGATGGCGCCGTCCCGGCAATTGGTCGGCACCGTCGCCTCGGCAAACAACGACTCGCGCAACTCGCCGTTCTCGTGCATGGCTTTGAGCATGCGCCAGACCTTGTCGCTGAGGTCGCCGCGGTACGCGCCGCCGCTCTTGAAGTCAGCGGTTTCAGTCAAATCCTTGAGCAAGGAAAAGAACGCCTCCGAGCCGAATTCGTCTTCCAGCTCATCCCAGATCACTTGCTGTGAACGCCACTGCGCCGTGGTCATGCCTTGCGTCCATTGGACGCTGTCTACCGTGCCCAGCGGCGGGTACGCGCGCTCTGGGTCCAGACCCACTGATTCGGTGTAAAGCCTGACCTGGCGGATCGCCTCCGCGCTCATTGGCGGCTCGCTCAGCGAAAGGTGCGTGCGCCCCAGCAACTCCGCGCGGAACGAACCCGGCGCTACCTGCGGCACCTGCGTGATCGGGTTGTTGCGCATGTCGAGATAGATGTTGCGCGGGCGCTGCTGGCTGAAAATTCCCGTCGGCCACGTGTCGATGCCGGTGTCTTCCAGCACCAATACATGCAGATCGCGCATCAACGTAATGTCCGGCACCAGGCCGATGGGATTGCCGGAAAATGCCATTGCGTGCACGCGATCGAGCGACCGCAGGCGCGCCACGGCCTCGGGCGTCAGCACGATCCGGTTGCCGTTGAGCGCCAGGTCGGTGAGGTAGCGCATGTCGCCGATAAAGGGTGGCAGCTCGGTCAGCAAGTTGTCGGTCATATCAAGGACGCGTAAACGCCGGAAGTTCTGCACAAAGCGCAGCTGGCCGCTACTCACTCCGGTATTGCGCAGGCTCAGGCTGGTGACATGGTCAAAATCGGCCTGCAACTGCGGGAAATTTACCAAGTGGCGATCCAGCGGCATGCCGTCCAGCACCAGTGATTGCGGATGCGCAAGGCCAGGAGCCCTGACGCCTTTTGGCCCGGTACGCTGCCAGCATCGCCTGAGCAAAGTACACAGCTCGTTTCGCGCATGCCATTGCGCGACGCCGGCGGGACTGAAGCGAATCGCGTCAGTCGGGCTGTCGCGCCAACGCTGCAGGGTTTTGCACAGGTTGCTGAACTCGTGCTCAATGCTTCGCACGTAGGCGTCCAACGGGATATTTCGTCGATACAGATTATCCAGCACCCGGTCGATATCATCGCTGACGAAGCCTGGGTAGAGACTGTTCAGGCGAGTGCGCGCGTTGGCTTCGCCGGGAGTGATCCGCTGGAAATCACGCGGCATGCCGCCGGGCAATTTCATGGTGTGCGGGTCGTAAGCCGGCTGGTTGATCGGCGCGTCCTGCAACACCGTCGAAAACGTCCCCCGGGCCAAAGGTTGTTGTTGCACTTTGCGCTTGAGTTGCGCGCCTTGAAAAATGTCGAAACCCAGCGCGGTGCGCTCCTTGTCGGGCAGGGCATGCAGCAGCGCAGCGTACAAATCGTCGGCACCGTGCAGATGTAGGTCGAGATCGTCGCGCGCCTCGAACAGTCCGTTTTCGTTGACCACCAGCACTTTGCGAATGGCTGCCGACTGCGGGCCGACGCTGTCGCGCAACGTGCCTTCAAACCCCAGCTCGCGCACTTCGATGCGCACGTTGTCGGCCCAACCGGGCAACGCCGCGACGCTGTGTAACGCCAGGCGCTCGGTGTCGGCACCAGCCACTGCGTCCAGGTACAAACCCTCGTAGCTGCGGGCGATACGCACTTCGCGCAACGCTTCACGTGCCTGCGTGCGCAGCCGCAAGGGCAGGCGGGATTTCTGCTCGATGAAGCGCAGCTCCTCTCGGGAAGCTTGCTCGATCAGTTGCCGCGCAACTGAGTGCGGCAATTGTGCAAAGTCACGTTGCAGCAACAATTGCCGCGGGTCTTCGATGAGTTCGCCGCGCTGGTACATCGACTCGAACACACGCTCGATTTCGCCCCCGGCGCGCATCGCCAGGCGATCGCTCAGCGCCTGCAGTCGCTCGCCTCGCATGCTGGACGCACGTTGCCCGATCAGCGCGTGAATCTCGTCCTCACTCAGGGCGGCGAGCACCCGCTCAGCCAGTTTGCCGCCACGCAGTTGCGCCCGGCTGACCTTGATTACCTGCGTCCCGGTTGCGTTGGCGTTGCCGTACTTGATCGATGCACCGGAATAGACGCCGGAAGCGGCGTCGGTTTCGAACAATTCAATGGCTCTGGATTCGGGCCAGAACGGTAATTCGCAGAGGAACGTCGGCAGAAACCCTTCCAGTGATTGGGTAACCGTGTTGTGCAGAATCTGCTGGCTCAAGCCCTCGACCTCGGCATACACCTGAAAGCGCTTGATCGTGTCAGCCAGTATTCCGGGAGCGCGCTCATGCTCGGCATGCATCCGGCGCAACTGGTTATGATCCACCCCGCTGACCGTGCGAACTTGCGCCTGGCGCTCCGGCGCAAGGTTTTCGAGCGAGTGGCCCAGGCGACTCCAGACTTTGTCTTCATCCCAGGCCAGCGGCTCTTCCAGTTCGGTAATCCAGCCGCCCAAGTCGTTCTGCGCGAGGGTTGGCTGATAGGCATTTTCGCGCACCGGGTGCTGGATCCGCTGCCGAGCTGTGGCCGGGTCTTTTTTTACCGCATACCGTTTGTTGTCCAGCGCCAGCACCGACGTGCCGTCGTGGTCATGCAAACCCTGCGCATCGGGCTGCGAGTTCTCCGGCAACGGCAACGCCCGCTCATAGGGCGCGAGGTCAGGTTTCCACAAACTCGGCGTGCCATCGGGCAACTGCACGGCTTTCAGGCTGTCGACAACCGGCGAAGGCGTGACTGCTACCGGGATGCCACCGGGCAGCACATGGCCAGCGCCCATCATCGCCAGTTGCGCGCCGTTGATCAGTACCGAGCAAATGTGCGCCGAGGCCTCGTCGCGATCACCCTTGCTCCAGTCTTCAATGCCTTCGGCGAGGTCCTCGGCCAATTGCGCAACCATGATCGCCAACATCGCCTCACCGAGCCCCGGCACCAGCATGGCGGTGAAGTTGAACAGGTTCCACGCGATATCCAGGTAACCGCTGAGACGTGTCCAGCGGCTCTGTGCATCTTCATCCCCGGTGGGCACGGCGATCCGCCGCGCATCGGCAATCGCCTTGTCCCGTCGCTCGTGGTACAGCGTGCTCCAGAGATTGTCGGTGATGACGTTGGTAATCGGCTCCGGATCGGGGCGCTCGATCGCGGTCTCGCGCCACCACGGCCCCATGTCCAGCGGCTCGCGCTGCTTCCAGGTAAACGTCTTGAGCCGCTCATTGACCCGGCGGAAAAAAGCCCCTTGGTCTTGCTGGGCGACAAAACGACTGAAAAATTCCTGATAGCCGCTTGTGCGCAGTTGGCCGATCAGGGTCTTCATGAAATCGCTGAAGGAGTCGTATTCTCTGAGCGGATGTTCGGGATCATCCGGGATGTAAACGATCACGTGCCCGATCAAGCGACTCTGGCGGTAATTGTCCTGATCGCGCGCCATCGCTTCGGAGAGGCCCTTGGGGCCATTGGCAAAAAACGCCTTGAGCAGCTTCAGGCGCTCGAAATCCTGGTGCGGCAAGAACGGCAAGATCTGCGCCCAGTCGAGTACGGTTCGCAGAGCTGTCGAGGTCAGGCTGTTGACGGCTTTTTGCGCCCAGCCCGGCTCGCCCACGGCGCTGAACAAGGTAATGCCGTGGAGTCGGAAGCCCATCAGCGACAAGCGATGGTTGTGCAGCGGCAAATCGTAAAACGTCCTGTGCGCCTCGCCGTCGGCCACTTTCAGCAGCGCACCATAACCGTGATTGGTGATTTCACCTTTGAGCACAGCGGTCAACGCTGCGAGTTTGAACACTTGCTTGTCCCGCGTAACAGTCTCCTGCTGCAGTTTCACTCGTTGAGTGGCCGCCACCGGCTGCAACACACCTTTAATGTGCGCCTGGTATTTCGCGCCAAGGTCGAGGGTCCGAGCCAATGTCACAAATTGCGCAACCGTCATCGAATGCCGTTGCGGCGCGCCCTGCTCATCGGCAGTGAAAACCCCGGAGCCTTCGCTGAATGCATCGGCCTGCGCTTCCGCCGCTTCGAAGTTATGCAGCGCCGCGTCGAGCAGGGTCATTCTGCGCAAATGATCGGCGCCGCGACTGATGCCGAAGATGATTTTGCTGGGCACGTAGAGGCGTAATTCGGCGACCCGAACGTCGAGTTCGACGTTCAATTGGTCTTTTAATGCCTTGAGCAGCAGCGGCTCGGCAAACGCCTTTATGCCTTGCAAATCTGCGGTCAGCTCATCGACGTAGCCTTGAAACAGCCACCGCAGGCCAAACAAGTCGCGCCAATGGTCGCGATCAATCTTCCGCGCCTTGAGGTACCACTCGGGGAACGTATTGATCGGCGTTTGCGCGGCGAGAATGCTCTCGCGGGGAACACTGGTGGCAACGACGAGGGATTTTTGCCTGATCAAATCGACATGAATGTCAGTGTCATTTATTTCAGAAAGGTAAGCCGTTTCATGTGCAGTTTCTTGCTGTGCGTCAGCCATATGACAACAACCGTCCGTGATTATCGAACGTTCAGGCTAACCCGCGAAAATGTTCGAAAATAGCGCGAAAAATCGTCCGAACGCGCAACAAAATCGCAAAAACCCCCCAGTAATTGAAATATCGAAAATATATAAATACCACTTGCCGCCGAGATTTTTTGCTAGCGCACATCAACGGTGTGCACTCGACGCGAAGACGTTAATATGCGGTTTGCTTTTCCGCTCTCACCGCCGGGGTTCTGGTTTATGCGTTTAAGCGAATTCATCGTGGTAGAGGTTGATCGGGTCGTCGATGAATGGGAGGAGTTCGCCCGCGAGCTCACGCCTGACGACAATCTGGATCGCATCACTTTGCGCGATCACGCCCGTGCCATCCTGCTGGCTGCCGCGCGGGACATGAACACTGCGCAGACCGCCGCAGAGCAGGCCGCGAAGGCCAAGGGCGATGGCCCGGACAAATCCCCGAAACTGGTCGAGGCCGCTGCCAGCCATGGCGAATTGCGCCATATCGTCGGGTTTGACCTGGTGCAGATGACGGCCGAGTTTCGCCACTTGCGCGCCTGCGTGATTCGGCTGTGGGTCGAGAGCCTGAAGACGCCGGACCTGGCCTACTTCCAGGACATGATCCGTTTCAACGAAGCGATTGACGAGGCGCTGGCCGAATCGACCGCCGCTTATGCCGGGCAGGTCAACCATTCGCGCGATATGTTCCTGGCGATCCTCGGCCACGACCTGCGCGCGCCGTTGCAAGCGGTGAGCATGTCCACCGAAATGCTTCTGCGCAAAACCGATCTGGACGGCGCGGCGCTGACGAGTGTGAAGCACATCAAGCGCGGCACGCTGCACATGGCGGCGATGGTCAGCGATCTGCTCGAACTGGTGCGCAGTCGGCTGGGCAAGACGCTGCCAATCGAACCCGCGCCGATGGACCTTGCCGATGCCGCGCACGAGGCCATTGCCCAGGCCTGCGCCGGCAACCCGGAATGCGATCCGTCGATCACGGTGAAGGGTGATACGCGAGGGTCGTGGGATGGCGGGAGGATCAATCAACTGCTGCAGAATCTGATCGGCAATGCCTTGCAGCATGGCTCAAACAAGCGCGACGTTACCGTGGAACTGATGGGCGAAGGCGAGGACGTGCGCCTGACCGTGCATAACTTTGGCGTGCCGATCCCGCCAGAGGCGATTGCGACGATCTTCGACCCGCTGGTGCGCAGCGTTGACGAAACACTCGGGCAGCCGTCGACCAGCCTCGGTTTGGGGTTGTTTATCGTCAAGGAAGTAGTCCGCGCGCATGGCGGGACGATTGAAGTCAGTTCCAATGCGCAGGATGGGACGCTGTTTACCGTGGTGTTGCCGCGCGGGGTTTGACCTTTAGCGCTGCGCCATTTTTAGAGCTGCGTCACCTTTAGAGCTGCGCCATCTTCATCGCGAGCAAGCTCGCTCCCACAGGGATCTCGGTGGTCAGCAGAACCGCAGGGTTTCATGACTACCGCAAAACCCTGTGGGAGCGAGCTTGCTCGCGATGGCAATCGAACAAACACCCCGATATTCGGGCTGTTACTCAACCACCAACCGCCCCAACCGCTGTTTCAACATGCGGTTCTCCGCGCGCAGTTGCTGGACCTCTTCCAGCAGGTCCAGCGCCAGCGCGACGCCTTCCCACTCCAGCTCCAGATCATGCCGCAGCTTGGCCGCGCGTTTGGCCAGGGCCAGCTCGTAATCGTTGAAACGCCAATCCTTGGGCGCGGAGCCCTGAGGTTCGAGGATGCCGTGTTCGACGATCTCGATCACGTAGACGTCCGACAATTCGGTCGCCTCACAGAATTCTGCCATGTCCAGTTGAACGATCAGGGGACTGCTCATCGTCAGTATCTCCAGGTTCTAGCGGATCAGAAATTTTCTCTCGGATCGAACGCGGCTTTCTTCGCCAACTCTTGCCACAACGCCTTGGTTTCATCGTCCGACGCTTTCGGCATCACAGCTTTGAGCTGCACGAAAAGGAAACCGCGCTCGCCCTTCTTGTTCAGCAAACCGTGGCCCTTGGCGCGCATGCGCTGGCCATTCTGGCTGCCGGCCGGGACTTTCAGGTTGATCTTGCCGGTCAGCGTCGGCACCGCTACTTCAGCGCCCAACGCCAGTTCCCACGGCGCCAGCGGCAAGGTGATGATGAGGTTTTCACCCTCGACATCAAATTTCGGGTGCGGCGCGAAACGGATGATCAGGAACAGGTCGCCATTGGCGCCGCCACCGATGCCCGGCGCGCCCTGACCCTTGAGGCGAATGCGCTCGCCGTCGGTCACGCCGGCGGGGATTTTCACGTTAAGGCTTTTTGTGGTGTTGCTGACGTGCTGGCCAGCCGCGTTGTATTGCGGGACCTGGAACGTGACCTTCTTCGATTCGTTCGAAAGTGTCTCTTCGAGAAATACTGCGAGTTCCATTTCCACGTCTTGCCCTCGACGTCCGGCGCTGCGGCCCGACTGTCCACCACCAAAACCGGGACCACGGTTGCCGAAGATCGAACTGAAGAAGTCCGAAAAATCGCCCGTGTCCTGACCACCACCAAAACCAGCGCCGCCACGGTTCTGCCAACCTGGCGGACCCTGGAACGGCTGGCCGTGCTGGCCATATTTGCGCAAGTCGTCATATTCGGCGCGCTTGTCGGCACTTTTCAGCGCTTCATAAGCTTCCGAGGCGTCCTTGAACTTTTCCTCGGCGTCTTTTTCCTTGCTGACGTCGGGGTGGTATTTGCGCGCGAGCTTGCGATAGGCGGCTTTGATCGCCTTATCGTCCGCGGTCGGCTCCACACCGAGAATCTTGTAATAGTCTTTGAAGTCCATCTGAGGATCACCATCCGTTATCAAAATCGCGCCGCGAACCCCAAGCATGCACGTATAACTCGCCGCTGGGTTGACCGATCTCAAGGTTGTGACCGGGCTGCGCATCAGAAGTTTATCGGCAGCGGTGGGCGGTTCTTTTGACCGTCCCGGGGCTGCCAGGGCCAATGCAGACAAGTTTGGGGCATGGGCCCCGCTTATCAAGGCGCTATTGATGTTGATTTAGCGGATAGTCGGCCTTCGAATCTTCGCCGCACTGGCATACACTGCGCGGCCGTTTTTTAACCGGAACTCGAAAGACATGAAAAACGCATCCCCAGCCCGTGCCTGCGGCATCGACTTCGGCACGTCCAACTCCACCGTCGGCTGGCTGCGCCCCGGCATGGAAACGCTGATTGCGCTGGAGGACGACAAGATCACCCTGCCCTCGGTGGTCTTTTTCAACATCGAAGAACGCCGCCCGGTGTACGGCCGGCTGGCGCTGCACGAGTACCTGGAAGGCTACGAAGGCCGGCTGATGCGCTCGCTCAAGAGCCTGCTGGGTTCCAAGCTGATCAAACACGACACCAGCGTTCTCGGCACGGCGATGCCGTTCAAGGACCTGCTCGGCTTGTTCATTGGCCAGTTGAAGAAACGCGCCGAGACCGCTGCCGGTCGCGAGTTCGAAGAAGTGGTGTTGGGGCGTCCGGTATTTTTCGTCGATGACGATGAACTGGCCGACCAGGAAGCTGAAAACACCTTGGTCGATGTCGCTCGCGCCATCGGTTTCAAGGATGTTTCGTTCCAGTACGAGCCGATTGCCGCTGCGTTCGACTACGAGTCGACCATCGAAAAAGAAGAGCTGGTGCTGATCGTCGACATCGGCGGTGGTACGTCTGACTTCTCGCTGGTGCGTCTGTCGCCGGAACGGCGCATGCACGACAACCGCCACGACGACATCCTCGCCACCGGCGGCGTGCACATCGGCGGGACCGATTTCGACAAGCAATTGAGCCTGCAAGGCCTGATGCCGCTGTTCGGCTACGGCAGCCGCATGAAAAGCGGCGCTTACATGCCGACCAGTCACCACATGAACCTGGCGACCTGGCACACCATCAACTCGGTGTATTCGCAGAAATCGACGTTGGCGCTGGGCAGCATGCGCTACGACATCGAGGACACGGGCGGCATCGATCGCCTGTTCAAGCTGATCGACCAGCGCGCCGGGCACTGGCTGGCGATGGAAGTCGAAGAAACCAAGATTCAGCTGACCCACGCCGACAGCCGCCACGTGCCGCTGGACCGCATCGAACCGGGCCTGAGCGTGGAACTGACCCGCGCGTTGTTCGAATCCGCCATCAATAATCTGCTGGAGCGCGTGCGCAACAGCGTCACGCAACTGTTGAACGACGCTAACGTGCGGGTTGATCAGGTTGATACGGTGTTCTTCACCGGCGGTTCGAGCGGCATTCCGGCGCTGCGCAACAGCGTCTCGGCGATGCTGCCAAACGCGCGGCATGTTGAAGGGAACATCTTCGGCAGCATCGGCAGTGGTTTGGCGATTGAAGCGATGAAGCGCTACGGCTCGATGGACTGACACAGGCCCCTGTGGCGAGGGGGCTTGCCCCCGTTCGGTTGCGCAGCAGCCGCAAAATCGGTGAGTGCGGTTTATCCGATGAGATCAGGGGCTGCTACGCAGCCCAACGGGGGCAAGCCCCCTCGCCACGATAGGATCAACAGCGAATCAAACCATCCCCACCAGCTTCAGCTCGCTCTTCAGGTACGCATAATAAATCGGCCCCGCCACCACTCCCGGCAGGCCGAATGCGGCCTCGAACACCAGCATTGCCAGCAGCAACTCCCAAGACTTGGCACTGATCTGCCCGCCGACGATGCGCGCGTTGAGGAAGTATTCGAGCTTGTGGATAAAAATCAGATAACCCAGCGCCGCCACGGCGACCCAGATCGACAGTGACAAACCGACGATGGTGATCAGCGTGTTCGACATCAGGTTGCCGATCACCGGCAACAAGCCGAGCAGGAACGTCAGCACGATCAGGGTTTTGGTCAGCGGCAATTTGATGCCGAACATCGGCAGGATCACCGCCAGGAAGATCCCGGTGAAAAAGGTGTTGAGCAGGGAAATCTTGATCTGCGCAAAAACGATGTTGCGAAAGGCCTGGACCAGCAGGTGCAAACGGTCGAACAACGCGGCCGCCAGCGGTTTGCGTTTGGTCACGTCCGGCACCCGCTGCAACGCGATGATCGCGCCCAGCACCATGCCGATCAGCAATGTCACGAACATGTGCGCCGCGTCTTTGCCGACCAGTTGCAGGTCGCTGAGGTGTTTGCTCATCCACGCGCCGATGGCCACGCGAAATTCCGCAGCACTGGCCGGCAGGTAGGCGTCGATGAACGGCGGCAGTTGCCCGCGTGCGCGGTCGACCACGTGCATGAATTTGTCGAGGGAGGCGCCGGGGTTTTCCGCTTCGTGCAGCAGGAAGCTGATCGCGCCAGCGAAGATCAGTGCCAGCACGCTGACCACTAAAGTGCCGAGCAACGCCACCGCCAGCCACCGCGCGCGGCGACCTTCGATCAGGCGCTGCAATTGCGGGGTGAGCATGTTGACCAGTTCAAACACCAGCAAACCGGCCAGCAGGCTTGGCAGCAAGCGCAACGGCAGCACCAGCAGCAACCCACCGAAAATGATGATCCAACTGATGAACAGCAGGACTTGGCGTTGAGAAAACGTTGGCATACAGCCTCAAAACGAACGGCGTAAAAGGACCGGCAGTCTGCCAGCGTTCCGGGATCAGCACTAGGAAATGTGCAGGGCGGACCTGGTGAGAGGACTGATGGCTTTTGTTGCCGAGCCTACTGGCCCCATCGCGAGCAAGCTCGCTCCCACATTGGACCTGTGAACAAAGCCCCGTGCGGGAGCACCTTCAAAAACATCCGCCCTGTGAACACAGCCCCCTGTGGGAGCGAGCTTGCTCGCGATGGGGCACTCACAGCCCCCACATTTCCTCGCCGATGGCTTACTTTTTCTTCAAACAATCACTCATGAAGGTTTTGCGCGCATCGCCCGTGAGCGCTTTGGTCTTGGCGTCGGCGTTGCAGGTTTTCATTTTCTCTTGCTGCGGCGTCAGGACTTTTCCGTCATTGGCCGCTGGCGCCGCTTTCAGGCAGGTGCTCATGTAGGCCTTGCGCTCATCGCCCTTGAGACTTTTCGCAGTAGCGTCGGCATTGCAGGTGGTCATTTTGTTCTGCTGGGCGGTGGCGGCGAAGCCTTGGGAACAGAGCAGCAAACCGATCATCAACAAAGGGACACGCAACATCTTCATGGAGTTTTCTCCTTGTTGCCGCACCGATGGATGCGGCCTCGCCCTGAGTGTAGACAAAGCCTGTTACACCTTCCTGCCGTCGAGATGACTGCGTCGATATTGCTCCGGCGTGCACCCGGCCTGGCGCTGAAACATCGCGATAAATGCCGAACCACTGCTGTAGCCCAGGTCGAAGGCGATTTCCTGAATGCTGCGCGCACTGCCCAGCGCTTCGATCGCGGCAAGAAAGCGCAGGCGCAGGCGCCACTCGCCGAAACTCATGCCCAATTCGCGGACAAACTGGCGCGCCAAGGTGCGCTCGCTGACGTGAATCTGCGCCGCCCACTCGGCCAATGGCCGGTTATCCCCAGGCTCGGCTTGCAGCGCTTCGAGGATCCCGAGCAGCCCCGGACTGCTGGCGTACGGCAAATAACAGGCATGCTCGGGCGCCTGCTGTAGTTGATCCACCAGCACTTGGGCGAGACGAACGTCGGCGTCCTGCTCGGGAATCTTCACATCGCGGGCGGCGAAGTCTTTGAGGATTGCCTTGAGAATGTCGCTGATCGCCAGCGTGCACGCCTGCTGCGGCAACTCCCGGCACAGCGACGGCGCCAGGCACACCGCGCGGTAGTTGATCGGCTGGTTGCTGTAGAAGCTGTGCTCGGTGTGCGGCGGCACCCAAACCGCGTATTGCGGCGGCGACATGAACCGGCTGCTGCCGATTTCCATGTGCAGCACGCCGCTCGACGAATACTCCAGCGTGCCCCACGGATGGCGGTGCGCCGAGGCGTATTCGTGGGTGTCGAAGTCGGCGTAGCGGAAGTACACCGGCGCCGGTAATTCGTAGAAATCCAGCAGATCGATGTGTTTGCGGCTCATGCTGTCCGTCATCAGGGGCAGGTTGTCTGGATCGAAGTATAGGCGTGCATCCAGACAAGCGGATAATTGCCCTTCATTAACGTTCTGGTTGTTTGCGATGCAATACGCTTATCCCTTGCTGGCCATTTTCATCTGGGCCGGCAATACCGTGATCACAAAAATGTCGGCCGGGGCGATTTTCCCGGCCGAAATCGGTTTCTACCGCTGGCTGCTGGCCGGATTGCTGTTCACCCCTTTCATGCTCAGACCGGTGATCGCGCACTGGCCGAAGATCCGCGCCAACCTCGGCAAAATCTTTGTCCTAGGTGTGCTCGGCATGGCGGTTTATCAGAGCCTGGCCTACTTTGCCGCGACCCGGACTTCGGCGACCAACATGGGCATCATCCTGTCGCTGATGCCTTTGATGTCGCTGACCATGGCGATCATCAGCCTCGGCCAACGCCTGACGGCCGGCGCGTTGGCCGGTGCGGTGCTGTCGTTCGCCGGGGTGCTGGTGGTGGTGTCGTCCGGCAGCCTCGGCGTATTGCTCGAACACGGGGTAAATCTGGGCGACGCGATGATGTTGATCGCGACGCTGGCCTACGCGATTTACAACACGCTGCTGAAAAAATGGCAGCTGCGCCTGCCGCCGCTGGTGTTGCTGTACATGCAGGTGTGGGTGGCGGTGATTGTGCTGTTTCCGCTGTTCGCGGTGTCGCCGAAAATCGGCCTGACCGCGCAAAACATTCCGCTGGTGCTGTACGCGTGCCTGCTGGCGTCGATGGTCGCGCCGCTGGTGTGGATGCAAGCCGTGGCGCGCCTCGGCCCGAGCCGGACCACGCTATTTTTCAACCTGCTGCCGATTATCACCGCGCTGATTGCGGCGGTGGTTTTGCATGAGCAACTGGCGATGTATCACCTGGTGGGCGGGATGTTGACGCTGGGCGGAGTGATACTTTCCGAGCGCTGGACGACGGTGCTGGGCCGCAGGATTCGCGTCGCTTGACCTGACGTCATCGCGAGCAGGCTCACTCCCACAGGGATCCCCGAAACCCTGTAGGAGCAAGGCTTGCCCGCGAAGAACGATGACGCGGTCCGGATTCGCGTCGCCTGACCTGACGTCATCGCGAGCAGGCTCACTCCCACAGGGGTTCACTGAAATCCTGTAGGAGCAAGGCTTGCCCGCGAAGAACGATGACGCGGTCTACACCCCTGCCGCCTTCAACCGCGCGGCATGCTCCACAAACAGCCGCAGCGGCTGCGCGCCTTTGCCGACCAGGCCCAGCGACTGGTTGACGATGTCGAAGTGATCCATCGGGAAGTCGTCGCCAATCACCGTGCCGAGGTGCGAGCTGTAGCGCCCGACCATTCCGTCGCAGTGCCCCGCTTCGCGCACGAAGGTTCTGGCGAATAACCGGCAACTGCGATTGGTCCCGTCAAACAGATTGCCGCCGCGATCGGTTTTGCCCGGCTGCAAGGTCCCGGACCAGGAGTAATAACGCACGCCGTTGACCTCTTCCGGCCCCTGCCCGCCCCAAGTATCTGGCAACCCTTGTGGATAACGCTGATTGAACAGCGCCACCCCTTCGGTCGTCAGCGAATGGTGCGAGGCGGGAATATCCACCGGCAACTTCGGCCCGTGATAACCAGTGTCCAGCAGCCCCATCACCGCGCCAATCACCCGCAGCAGCACGCCAAGCAAACGGCCTTTGGCACTGTCGGCCGGGTAATGTTTTTGCAGATAATCAGCCAATTCCGAGCCGTGATTCGGTCCGGCGACTGACGTAACGGAAGCCACCAGATCCGGACGTTGCGCAGCCGCATAACGAGCCGTCAACGAGCCTTGGCTATGGCCGATCAGGTTGACCTTCTGCGCCCCGGTCTCACGCAAAATCTGCTCAATCCGCGCCAGCAACTGCTCGCCTCGCACCTCGCTGGAATTGAGCGGCGACACCTGCACCGCAATCACCACCGCACCACCACGGCGCAACGCCGCGATGATCCCGTACCAGTACGGATACAGCACCAGACGGATAAACCCGAGCATTCCCGGGACCAGCACCAACGGGTAACGCGTTGCGCAATCTTGCGAAATGGGTGACATGGGCGGACATCCTTGTGATCGGTGAGATGACGCCGGAGCGGATGCAAGACCTCAGCCAGGCATCGCCAGCGTGATCGCGCAGTCTAGGCCATCTGCCCAGTTTCAACCCGGCCACGATCTACCCGACCGAGAGCACTTTCGGCGCCGGGTACAGCGCGTTGCTCGTGACCCAAGTCAACAAATGTTGACCGCTGGACCAATTTCATAAAACTTTCTGCAGCGCGTGTTACTCCCATCTTAAGTAGCGATCACGTCCCCGAGAGGCGTGACGCAAACCGGATTAGCCTCCAGGAGATCGAGATGAGCGACATGCAGTTGTCTGATAAAAACACCCTGCGCCAGCGGGCCCGCCAGAACGTCGAAAACGGTGCGGTGACCGAGGGCTACAGCGCCGACCGCGAGGAAGTGCTGCGCCTGCTCAACGAATCGCTGGCCACCGAACTGGTCTGCGTGTTGCGCTACAAGCGCCACTACTTCATGGCCAACGGCGTGAAAGCGCACGTGGCTGCCGAGGAATTCCTTGAACACGCCAATCAGGAAGCCGAACACGCCGACCGTCTGGCCGAGCGCATCGTGCAACTGGGTGGCGAGCCTGAGTTCAATCCCGACCTGCTGTCGAAGAATTCCCACGCCCAATACGTGGCTGGCAATACGCTGAAGGAAATGGTCTACGAAGATCTGGTCGCCGAGCGAATCGCCATCGACAGCTACCGCGAAATCATCCAGTACATCGGCGAGAAAGACCCGACCACCCGACGCATCTTCGAAGACATCCTGGCCCAGGAAGAAGAGCACGCCGATGACATGGCGGACATTCTGAACGACCTGTAATACCTGATAGATCGCCTTCGCGGGCAAGCCTCGCTCCTACAGGGTCAAGACGATACCTGTAGGAGCGGGGCTTGCCCGCGAAGGCGTTTTCATGAGCGCCGCAGAATGATCGTTCCCACGCTGAGCATGAGAACGATTTATTCGGGTTACTTGCTCGGTTTGACAGTCACCGGTGCCTTGCCGGCTTTCATCTGCTGCAGCAGTGGCTCGCACTGGTTCGGTTCGCCGCCACTCGGTGCGACCAGTGCCAGCAAGCCTGCCGCCGGTGCAGCAATCACGCCCAACGCAACCATCCCCGCCCCGCGCAACATCAGCGGCACGGCTTTGACGCCGGCGTCCGGCTTGATGAATTTGCCGCGCACGTACAGCGGCGAACGCAGCGATATCAAACGCCAGCCTTTGGATTCCGGCGTCACCGTCAGGTCCAGTTGCTCGGTGGCCATGTTGGCGTTGCCGTCGATGTAGATAATCGCGTTCTCGGTATCGAAGACGAACAACTGCGTGGTCGCCAGGCCGGTCTTGATATCGAAGTCCGCCGCAGCGCAGTTGATCTTCACTTCCTTGTCGCCAAAGATCTTGCCGACCACGTAATTGCCGACGTTAAGCCCCGCCAGTTCCATCAACTCACGGCTGATCGCGCCGTCATTGATCAACATTTTCAGTTTGCCGTTGGAGCTGCCCAACAATGCGGCGACCGAGTTGCCGCGCCCGGCAATGTTGGCGTCGCCATTCAGCTCACCGAAACTGGTTTTCATCGGTTCGAAGGTCGGGAACAGCTCCTTGAGCTTGAAGCCCCGCGCCGTCAGTTTGGCCTGGCCTTCCAACGGTTCAGTGCGGCCATTCAGGCGAATCTGCGCATCCAGTTTGCCGCCGGCGACGCCGAAGCGCAGCGGTTCGAGGCTGAGCACGCCGTCAGTCAACACCACGTGGGTATAGAGGTCATTGAACGGCAGTTTCTCGCTGTGGACGATGCGCTTGCCGGTGAATTCGACATCGGCGTCCATATCGCGCCAGCGCTCGGTTTTGAACTCCTCGACCGGCAACACCTTGTCCGTCGGCTGCTTGCTCTCACCGCCACGGGCCTTTTGCTTGGCGTTGGAATCGGCACCAATCAGCGGCGCCAGATCGGCGAACAACAGTTGATTGGAAACCAGCGCGCCGCTGAGCTTCGGCCGAGGTTTGCTGGCGACATACGCCAGATCGCCATGAATATCGCTGTCGCCGATCTTGCCGTTGAAGCCTTCATAGCGGAACTGCGCGCCGTTCGCGTCATGCAGCTTGGCGATCAGGTGACCGTCGGTGGCATACGGCGGCGAATCCGGCAGCGTCACGCCGGTCAGCGGGTACAGATTGGCCAGGCTGCTGCCGGCGAGTTTCAGCCGCAGGTCCAAAGCACCCAGGTTGAGCGGATCAGTCAGCGTGCCCGCCAGCTCGACACGAGTGTCGGCGATCTGCGCTTTCGCTTGCAGCGGAAACGGCTTGGCCGCGTCCTGCAGGGCGAGCAAACCGCCGATCTTGCCTTCGCCGGTGAGTTTCTGCTGGTGATACTGGCCTTTGACCTTGATCGCAAACCCGTAGTCCTGCGGCGCTGCGCCCTTCTCCACCGCAGTTTTCGCGGCTTTGTCACCGACGATGTCACTGAACGGAATCGGCTTGCCCAGCGGATCGATCAATACGTCGAGCTGGGTTTTCAAACTCTGGTCGTCGAGGGTGACGTGGCCCTTGTCGAAACCGATGGCGCCGATGTCGACCACCCAATTCGACGGCTCGGCGTTGGGGTCTTTCGGGTCGAATTTGAACGTCCAGTTCGCGCGGCCATCGGCCAGGCGTTGCAGCTCGGCGTTGGGTTCGGTGAGGTCAATGCGCGGGATGACCACGCGCTGCGCCAGCAAGGCCAGCGGCGAAATGCGCAGTTCGACGCGCTTGAGCGTGACCATCTGCGGCTGTTTCGACCAGTCCGGGTTGCCCAGGCTCAAGTCCTCGGCCACCACGTGCGGCCACGGCACCCACGAGCGCCAGCCGGCCTCATCAAGTTCACGGCGCCACACCACCGCGAGGTTGCCGTTGATGGCAAACGGTCGGTGCAGTTCTTCGGAAACTTTGGCGTTGAGCGGCGGTTTGATCCGGTTCCAATCGAAGAACACGATGACCAAAACCAGGATCGCCAACAGCACGACAAGGGTGGAAAGGGTCCAGGTGATTATTTTAGAAGTGCGCGTCATTGCACAGGGCTCCTGAATACGACTGAGCGCCCTGACTGCGACGCATGTGTGAAACGTTAGGCCAGAACTGGCCTGCCATGAAATCTACGACTGAAAAACGCCGCTCAGGTTTAACCGGATTGGCGCTTAACGTTGAAATAATCCCCCGCCGACACAGTGCGCACGCTTCAAGCGTTACCGGTCCCGCACTGTTGTGCGGCGCGAATGGGTCGAAACTACCCACCTCGGTGCAAAACCGCCCGCCTGAAACGCCCGATCTAGAGCCTCTGCGCAGAACAATCAATTCTGTTGATTATTACCATTGCGTTTATGAACTTTTATATCGACTTATCGAGAGTAGCATTGCCCTCGTACCCAATTTATCGCCCTCCCAAGGAGCAACCCATCATGAAACGCCAATTACTGCTTAGTCTTACCCTCTCGATGCTGGCCAGCACTGCTTTCGCTCTGCCAGCCGCCGAACAAGCCACACCGCAAATCAAAGACAGCCACTCGGCATACAGCCACACCGTAGCAGCCGACGGTTCCGACCGCACTCCACAAGGTCAGACCCTCGCTGAAGGTGGTAATGATCGCCTGAAGGAAAAAGGCTTGATCACCGAAGATGGCTACGACAAAACTCCACAAGGCCAGTCTGTTGCCGAAGACGGCTACGACAAAACTCCTCAAGGTCAGGCAGTCGCCGAAAACGGCCGCAACCGTCTTGAAGAAAAAGGTCTGGTTGAAGATGGCTACGACAAAACCCCACAAGGCCAAGCCGTTGCCGAAGGTGGTGGTGATCGTGTTATCGAACGCAACAGCGCAGTGAGCTGAGCCCATGGCGGCCCAGAAAAAAAGCCCAATCACCCGGATTGGGCTTTTGCCTGTTTATAACCATGTTCAATAGCGCCACCCTCGTTCCCCGCTGCAAACCCTGATTCCCGTTCGACGCCAGCAAAGCCGATTTGCTAGAGTGCGCCGCAGTCCTGTCCAGAAAACACTTTTGCGATGCTGCCCCGCGCCGAACAGAAACAACAGACCCGCAACGCCTTGATGGACGCCGCTCGGCATCTGATGGAGTGCGGCCGAGGATTCGGCAGCCTGAGCCTGCGTGAAGTGGCGAAAACCGCCGGGATCGTGCCCACCGGTTTCTACCGGCATTTTGCCGATATGGACGAACTGGGCCTGGTGCTGGTCAGCGAAGTCGGCCAGACCTTCCGCGAAACCATCCGCCTGGTACGCCATAACGAATTCGTCATGGGCGGCATCATCGATGCCTCGGTGCGGATCTTTCTCGATGTGGTCAGCGCCAACCGCTCGCAATTTCTGTTTCTCGCCCGCGAGCAGTACGGCGGCTCGATGCCGGTGCGTCAGGCGATTGGCCGCTTGCGCGAAGACATCAGTTCCGACCTCGCGGCCGACTTGTCGCTGATGCCGAAATTGCAGCATCTGGACATCGCCGGGCTGAATGTCATGGCCGACCTGATCGTCAAAAGCGTGTTCGCCACCTTGCCCGACATTATTGATCCGCCCGTCCAGGCATTGCCCGAGCACCTGACACCTCAGGCGAAGATCACGCAGCAACTGCGTTTCATCTTTATCGGGCTGAAGCACTGGCAAGGGCTCGGCAGCACTGAGTAAACGGTAAAACCGTAGGAGCGAGGCTTGCCCGCGAAGGCGTCGGCACATTCAACAATGATGTCGACTGGTAACCCGCTTTCGCGAGCAAGCTCTGCTCCTACAGGTTATCGCCAGTCAGAGTATCGCCGCCCCGCTCCCGCATTTGGTGCATGAACAATTCTTCACGCACCAACATCGCTCAAATCCCCGCAACATCCTGCAACAACTACTATTCTCCGTCAGGGTTTTCCTACAGTTCGCCCGATTGGCAAGCCCCTTGCTCTAACCAGAGCATTGTCCTTTGCTGGAAGCTTTCCGATGCTGGTGATTCATCGCAGAATCGACCCTCAACCCGTCTGGGCCGCCGAGTTGCACCTGACCTTCGAAGCCCGGAGCAAAAGTCGTTTGCGCTGTTTCAGTGCCGAACAGGAAGACGTCGGGTTGTTTCTCGAACGTGGCCAGCCGCCGCTGTATGACGGCGAATGCCTGCAGGCCGAAGACGGCCGCGTGGTGCGGGTTTGTGCGCGCCCCGAACAACTGCTCCACGTCACCTGCGCCAACAGTTTCGAACTGACCCGCGCGGCTTATCACTTGGGCAACCGCCACGTGGCGCTACAGGTCGGCGATGGCTGGCTGCGCCTGCTCGACGACTACGTGCTCAAAGCCATGCTTGAACAACTGGATGCCAATGTTGAAAACATCGAAGCGCCGTTCCAACCGGAACATGGCGCCTACGGTGGCGGCCATCACCATTCGCGGCACGGCGACGAAGATTTCAACTACCCGCCGAAACTGCACCAATTCGGCGTGCGTTTATGAACCCAGCCTGGGCGCTGCTGCGCCTGGCCAGTCCGCAATTGCCGATTGGCGGCTACAGCTATTCACAAGGCCTGGAAATGGCCGTGGATAACGGCCGCGTGACGGACGCCGAGAGTGCGCGACGCTGGATCAGTGATCAATTGTTGCTCAACCTTGCGCGTTTCGAAGCGCCGTTGCTGCTGGCGCATTGCGTCGCCGCCGCCGACGACAATTGGTGCGAATTGTTGCAACGCTGCGAGGAGCACCGCGCCAGTCGCGAAACCCGTGAACTGCATCAGGAAAGTCGGCAGATGGGCTACTCGTTGCAGCAATTGCTCAATGGTTTGCCGGAACTCGACTTGCCGGCGCGGGCCTTTCTAGAACAACGCCCCGAGCCGCATCTGGCACTCGGCTGGGCGTTGGCCGCACGGGCCTGGGGCATCCAGGCGCAAGACGCCTTGGCCGCGTGGCTGTGGAGTTGGCTGGAAAACCAGTTGGCGGTGCTGATGAAAACCCTGCCGCTCGGTCAGCAAGCCGCGCAACGCCTGACCAGCCAATTGCTGCCGCTGCTGCAAGAAGCCCAGCAATACGCGACCCACATCAATCCCCAACACATGGGCAGCGCCGCTTTCGGCCTGTCCCTGGCGTGCATGGGCCACGAACGCCAGTACAGCCGCCTGTTTCGCTCTTAGGGCGCTTTATTTTATTTCTGGAGAAGCACATGAACACACAACCTCTGCGCGTCGGCATCGGCGGCCCGGTGGGCTCCGGCAAAACCGCGCTGACCCTGGCCCTGTGCCTGGCGCTGCGCGAGCGCTATAACCTGGCCGTGGTCACCAACGACATCTACACCCGCGAAGACGCCGACTTTCTGGTGCGCAACGAAGCCCTCGCGCCGGAACGCATCATCGGCGTTGAAACTGGCGGCTGCCCGCACACCGCGATCCGCGAAGACGCCTCGATCAACCTCGAAGCCGTCGACCAGTTGAACCGGCGCTTTCCAGGGCTGGACCTGATCATTGTCGAGTCCGGTGGCGACAACCTCTCGGCAACATTCAGCCCGGAGTTGTCCGACCTGACCATCTACGTGATCGACGTTTCGGCCGGCGACAAGTTGCCGCGCAAGGGCGGGCCGGGGATCTGCAAATCCGATCTGCTGGTGATCAACAAGGTCGACCTCGCACCGTTGGTGGGCGCCTCGCTGGAGTTGATGGACAGCGACACCAAGCGCATGCGCAACGGCAAACCGTTTGTCTTCAGCAATCAGAAAACCGGCCTCGGCCTCGAAGACATCATCGCTTTCATCGAACGCCAGGGCTTGCTGACCGCAGCCTGATCACGACTTATCAACAAGGAAGCTTATCCATGACACTCAAACGCATCCTCGGCGCCCTCGCCCTGCTGCTGACGCCGGCGATCGCTTTGGCCCACCCGGGCCACGGCGACAACGGCTTGATCGCCGGGATCAGCCACCCGATTTTCGGCCTCGATCACTTGCTGGCAATGCTCGCGGTGGGTTTGTGGGCCGCGCAGCAACAAGGCGCGGCGCGTTGGGCGCTGCCGTGCACGTTTGTCGGCACCATGCTGATCGGCGGGATACTCGGTTTTGAAGGGCTAGGCCTGCCGGCGCTGGAGAACGGGATTGCCGCGTCGGTGCTGGCGCTGGGCCTGGCCGTGGCGCTGGCGGTGCGTCCGCCGCTGAGCATGGCGGTCGGTGCGACGGCGTTGTTTGCGCTGTTTCATGGCGTGGCGCATGGTCTGGAATTGCCCGAGATGTCCAGCCCATGGGCCTATGCCGCCGGTTTTGTGGTGGCGACTGCGGCGCTGCACGCGGCGGGTTATGCGCTGGTGCGCGTGCTGCCGACAGCAGCGGCGCCGGTGATTCGCGTCGCGGGCGCGGCGTCGGCGGCGACTGGGGTGTGGTTGCTGGCGGGCTGATTTCTTATCTGCCCGCAACTGATCGTTCCCATGTTCTGCATGGGAACGATCAATGCGCTCACTCTGCTAACATGTCGCGCAATCGCCCCTGCCGTGACGACGCCAGCCAATGCTTTCTGTTTCCCGCTCCGCCTCCCAGCCTGAATTGACCGCCCTGTTCGCCTCGGTGCAACAGCATTTCGAGGACGTGATCGTGCCGCTCTGGCAAGGTCCCGGCTGGAACGCTGACATGGCGTTGCCGTATGAAGCGCTGGACGCCGAGCATCAGCCGTTGCCCCCGCAGCGCTATCGAGCGATGGCTTGCGCGCGTCAGCTGTACCTGTTTTCCAGCCTGATCGGCCAGCTGCCGGCGGCCGAAGAGCGCGCGGCGGCGCTGTTCCGCTCGTTGCAGCAGCACTTTCACGATGCCGAGCACGGTGGCTGGTTCTACAGCATCGATGCGCAAGGTGCGCCGCTGGATCAGCGCAAAGACCTCTACACCCACGCCTTCATCCTGTTCGCCTGCGCCCATTATTGGGACAAGGTGCGCGAGCCCCTGGTGGAATCGGTGCTCAACGCCGCGCTGCAAGTCATCGCACAACGTTTTGCCACGGACGACGGTCTGTACGAAGCCAGCCTTGAGCGTGACTGGTCGTCGCTGAACAGCGGCCCGCTGCAAAACCCGCTGATGCATCTGGCCGAAGCCTTCCTCGCCACGCTGTCGGTGCGCGAAGACGCCGCCGCCGAGGACGCGCTGCTGAAGTTATGCACAGCCATGCAGGAACAATTCGTCGATCCGCAGACCCGCGTGTTGATGGAAAAACCGTTGGGCGCTGTGGATAACTGGTTTGAGCCGGGGCATCAGTTCGAGTGGTATTTCCTGCTGGAGTCGTCGCCGTTGCTGCGCGGTTCGCAGTTGCATGAATCACTGGACCGGGCCTTCGCACTCACCGAGCGCCTGGGCGTCGATGAACACAGCGGCGCGGTGCTGGCGATGCTTGATCTGCAGGACGGTGGCAGCGCCAAGGATTCGACTCAACGCATCTGGGCGCAGGCTGAATACCTGCGAGCGCTGACGTTGCGCCCACACAGCGAAGCGCCGGTGCTGCGCCAGTTGCAGGCGTTGCAGCAGCGCTTCCTGCATGTCGGCGGCTGGTTCGAATGCCGCGATGAAGCGGGCGAAGTCAGCCGCAAGGACATGCCTTCGACCACGCCTTATCATTTGGCGACTTGTTATCGTGGGTTGGTTGAGTATCTGCGCTAACCGGCAGATCACTTTCGCGGGCAAGCCTCGCTCCTACAGGGGTCGTGTTGAATCGCGATAATGCGAACGACACCGATCTGTAGGAGCGAGGCTTGCCCGCGAAGAGGCCCTCAAAGCGGTCACCGACTAATCACGCAATCCACTTGCGATCCCCGGTAAAGCTGATGGTCAACCAACGCGCCGCATCGGCCTGACCCAACTTCGCCGAAATCTCCTCACGCAACGCATCCAGTTGCCCGACGCCTTGCAGCGGATAATCCGCCGGCAACACCACGTGAATCTCGATAAACCGCGCCCGCCCGTGCTTTTGCACGTAGGAGCTGTAGTCGTCGAAACCGTGCTCGACCTTCGCCGCATCCATCACCTGGCGCACTTTGTCGTCGAGTTTATCCGGGGCAATCCCCAGCACGTCGCGCAGCGCCGGACGCAGAATCTTGAACGCCGGGGGCAGCATGCTCAGCGCCAGCACGATCAGGATCAGCGGGTCGACATACACCGCCCACTCGTTGTAACCCTGAGAGGTCAGCAGCAGCGCCGTGAGGAAACTCACCAGCAGCCCGACCGAGAGCATCGCGTCGACCAGCCAACTGATGTTGTCGAACTGGATCAGCGTGGATCTGAGCTTGCGGTTGCGATGGCGAACGTAGAAGAAATAGGCGAACTCGACCACGGTAAACACCGCGGCATAGATGATCACCAGCCCCAGCTCGATCTCGCGGCCACCATTGATGATGCCGAAAACGCCATTAAGGAAGGCGTAGATAGCAATCAGGAACAGGAAACTGCCTTCGATCAGCAACACCATCGGCTCCAGGTGCCAATAGCCGAACTGGAAGCGGTGGTTACTTTCTTTGGCGATAAGTTTGGCGGTGATCAGCATCAGGACCTTGATGAAGGTCGCGATCAAAGAGAAAAAACCATCGAACAGGATGGATTGGGCACCTGAAACAAAACCGGTAACGATCCCGGCGATCGCCACGGCGAACATCAGGATGGTCGATTGTTTGAGCAGCGACTGCTCACCTCGGTTACTCACGTAGCCTCCTCTGAAAACTGGGTTGTGGGCAGGGAGTCTACCTGATGTGCGGTTGTCGCCTGTTATGACCTCATCGCGAGCAAGCTCGCTCCCACAGTGGTTATGGGTCGTGCCCATCCCGGCGCACGCCACCCAACCTGTAGGAGCAAAGCTTGCTCGCGATAGCCGTTACGCGGTCTTACGCCTTGCTTTCTTTGCGCTCAATCGCAAAACCGGCCCAGGTCTGGCTCACCGGCATCAGCTCCAGGCTGTTGATGTTGATGTGCGCCGGCGCGTTCATTACCCAGAAAATGGTGTCGGCAATGTCCTGCGGCTGGATCGGCTCGGCACCGGCGTAAGTGGCGTCGTAACGCTCCTTGTCACCGGCAAAACGCACCAGCGAAAACTCGCTCTCGCACAGGCCCGGCTCGATATTGCTGACGCGTACGCCAGTGCCTTGCAGGTCGCAACGCAGGTTCACCGAGAACTGTTTGACGAACGCCTTGCTCGCGCCATACACGTGGCTGCCCGGATACGGGTAGTTGCCGGCGACCGAGCCGAGGTTGACGATGCCGGCGCCACGACCATGGGCAATCAGGCGCGGCAACAGCAGCCGAGTGCTGTACATCAGGCCTTTGATGTTGGTATCGACCATGGTGTCCCAGTCGTCCAGATCACACTTGGGCGCCGGGTCCACGCCCAATGCCAGGCCGGCGTTGTTGATCAACCCGCGCAGCTTGGCGAAGGATGGCGGCAGGTTGGCAATCGCCTCCTCCATCGCCTTGCGATCGCGTACGTCGAGCACCAGGCCATGCACTTCAGTCTGCTTCGACAGCTCGGCGCACAAGGCGTTAAGGCGTTCTTCACGACGGCCCGTCAGCACCAGCTTCCAGCCAGCCTCGGCAAAACGACGGGCACAGGCTTCGCCAAAACCGGACGTTGCGCCGGTGATAAACAGGGTGTTGGACATCGTGTTCTCCTTGCTTCGACTGACCGGAAGCCATTGGAATAGAAAATCAGCCGCCAGCATGCCCGCGCGCGCCCGCAGCAGCAACTGGCACGCCCCAATTGGACGCATTCATGTAGCAGCTGGCGAAGCCTGCGTTCGGCTGCGAAGCAGTCGCCCATCGGCGGCAAACAGTGAAAGTGGCGTTGTATGGATTACGACTGCTGCGCAGCCGAACGCAGGCTCCGCCAGCTGCTACAAGGGCCGTGTTTTCTGTACGAAAAACGATCAACCGGCGCAACGCCTTGTGCGTCGTGGCTTGCAGCCATGTGCGCGCACGTTATCCACAGGCCGGTCCACAGTCTTTGGGGGCAAGTGCAAAAGCTGCAAGCCGCTGTGTATAAGGCTTTGCGGGCAGAATCGAAAGTTTTTCGCTTGACCCTGAACACCCCACCGTGTAGCCCATGGCATTTTGCACGATTGACCACTCAAACCGACGATGGCGCCAAGCCAGTAACGACGGCCCTCAGCGCAGTCTTTCCAGAGTTTAACCACAGACTTATCCACAGGCTGACCGGCAGCGAATTCGGCCGTTTTGACCCTCAACAAAAAGGTTGACAACAGCCGCTGTCAGTCCCGTAAAAACGCCTGATCAAAAAACGACCATCCTTCTGCAAGCCACGGTTTGCAAGGCTTGCAGCCAGCTACTCCCACGTTATTCACAGCCAGCTCCACAGCAAACGGGGACAAGTCAAAAGCGTGACAAAACAACTATTTGCAGCGGCTTTATGTCGCGGTTTCAGAGCATGTGAATATTGTTTTCCACAATTTCCCAAAACCGCACATACGGACCTTGTGGGAGCGAGCTTGCTCGCGATGACGCAAGCTCATCCAGCATCAATGTGACCGATACACCGCCATCGCGAGCAAGCTCGCTCCTACAGGGGATTTTCAGTGTATTGAAGACGTAAAAAAGCCCCGGCGATTGCTCGTCGGGGCTTTTTCTATTTCAGCGGCGTATCAATGCCCGCCGAGATAAGCGTTGCGCACTTCTTCATTGACCAGCAATTCCTTGCCGGTGCCGGAGAGACGAATCTCACCGTTGACCATCACGTACGCGCGGTCCGACAGTTTCAGCGCGTGGTTGGCGTTCTGCTCGACCAGGAAGATGGTCATCCCGGTTTTCGCCAGTTCGCGCAACGTCGAGAAGATCTGCTTCACCACAATCGGCGCCAAGCCCAGGCTCGGCTCATCCAGCAACAACAACTTCGGTCGGCTCATCAATGCACGCGCAATGGCGAGCATCTGCTGCTCGCCGCCGGACATGGTCATGGCCCGCTGGGTGCGCCGCTCTTCGAGCCGTGGAAACAGCTCGAACATCCGTTGCATGTCTTCCTTGGCGTACTTGTCGCCGATGGGAATGGTGCCCATCAGCAGGTTTTCCTCGACGGTCATGTCGGGGAACACCCGCCGCCCTTCCGGCGATTGCGCGATGCCGTGCGAGGCGATGTAGTGCGACGACTTGTGGGTGATGTCCACGCCTTGATAGATGATTTGCCCACTCGCCGCCCGTGGCTGGCCGAAGATCGACATCAGCAGGGTCGACTTGCCGGCGCCGTTGGAGCCGATCAGGCTGACGGTTTCACCTTCGTTGATTTGCAGCGAGACTTTTTTCAGGGCCTGGATCGGCCCGTAAAACACATCCAGATCCTTCAGTTCGAGGATGGGTTGGCTCATAGCACCACTTCCTCTTCATCCGCGCCCAGGTAGGCCGCGATCACTTTCGGGTCATTGCGAATCGCCTCGGGGCCGCCCTCGGCAATGACGATGCCGTGGTCGAGCACCACGATGTGGTCGGAAATGCTCATGACCATGCCCATGTCGTGTTCGATCAGCACCACGGTCAGGTCGTGCTCATCGCGCAACAACCGGATCATCGCGCTCAGCGCTTCGGTTTCCTGCGGGTTGAGGCCCGCTGCCGGTTCGTCGAGGCAAATGATCTGCGGCCGCGTGCACATGGCCCGGGCGATTTCCAGACGACGTTGCTGGCCGTAGGACAGCTCGCCGGCCAGGCGGTTGGCGCAATCCACCAGGTCCACCACTTCCAGCCAATAGAAGGCGTGGTCCAGCGCATCGCTTTCAGCCTTGCGATAGCCCTTGGTGTTGAGGATGCCGGCGAGCATGTTGCGGTTGACCCACATGTGCTGCGCCACCAGCAGGTTTTCCAGCACCGACATTTCCTTGAACAGGCGAATGTTCTGGAACGTGCGCGCCAGGCCTGCGCGGTTCACCAGGTGGGTGCCGCCGAACATCTTGTAGTACATGCGACTGAGGAAAGATTTCGGCGAAACGAAATCCACCGCTTTGAACGATTCACCGAGCAACTGGATGACGTTGGTTTGCTGGCCACGCACGTTGAGTTCGATCTTGCCGCCCGAAGCCTTGTAGAAACCGGTCAGGCAGTTGAACACCGTGGTTTTGCCGGCGCCGTTGGGGCCGATCAGGGCGAAGATCGAGTTGCGGTGGACTTTCAGGCTGACATCGCTCAATGCCTTGATGCCGCCGAAGTGCATCATCAGTTTCTCGACCGAGAGTACGACTTCGCTCATGGCGCTACTCCTTTACGCGGTGTCACACCGGTACGACTGATCCGGATCAAGCCACGCGGGCGCCAGATCATCATCAACACCATCAGGATGCCGAACAGCAACACGCGGTATTCGGCAAAGCCACGCAGCAGTTCCGGGGCAACGGTCAGCACGAACGCTGCGATCACCACGCCGATGGTCGAGCCCATGCCGCCGAGAACGACGATGGCGAGGATCAATGCCGATTCGAAGAAAGTGAACGAGGTCGGGTTGACGAAGCCTTGGTAAGTCGCAAAGAACACCCCGGCCAGACCCGCCGTCGAAGCGCCGATGGTGAACGCCGAGAGCTTGACCAGCACGTGGTTCAGGCCCATCGAGCGGCAAGCGATTTCGTCTTCGCGCAGCGCTTCCCAGGCGCGGCCGACCGGCATTTTGACCAGCCGATGCTTGATGTACAGCACGGCCAGAACCACCAGGAACAACACCGCGTAAATGAAGTAATACTTCACGTCCGGGTTGTAGGCGATGCCGAAGAACTCATGGAACGGGACGCCGCCCTCCTTCGCACGTTTGCCGAATTCGAGGCCGAAGAATGTCGGCAACGGTGCCGCCATGCCATTCGGGCCGCCGGTCAGCGACAGCCAGTTGTTGAGCACCAGACGGATGATTTCACCGAAACCCAACGTCACGATGGCCAGGTAGTCACCGTGCAGACGCAACACCGGGAAACCGAGGATGCAACCGGCCAGGCCCGCAGTGATCGCCGCCAGTGGCAGCACGGTCCAGAAACCCAGGCCGAGGTATTGATAACCGAGTGCCAGACCGTAAGCGCCAATCGCGTAGAACGCCACGTAACCCAGGTCGAGCAGCCCGGCCAGACCGACCACGATGTTCAGGCCCAGGCCCAGCAACACGTAGATCAAACCGAGAATGACCACGCCCAGCAGGTAGGAGTTGGAGAAAAACGGAAACACCACGGCGACGACGATCAGGATCGGAATGATCCAGCGCAGTCGGGTTTTGTAATCGGGCGGCAGTACATGAACCCCGGAGCCAGTACTTTCAAAGCCTTCGAGAATGCGCAGGCCTTTCGACGTTTGCAGGAACAGGCTCAGGGCAAACCGACCGGCCATGACAATGGCGACAATCCACGCCACGCGCGTGGTTTCCAGGTTGAAGCCGTAGCCGTCGAGGACCACGCCGACAATCGGGCCGAACACAATCAGGGCGACAAGGCCGGCAAGAATCGCGTCAACCAGGCTTTTTTTGACATCAATGCTTTTTTGAGTGGTTGAAGACATCGCTTACACCTTCGACACAAGAGGACGGCCGAGCAGGCCTTGAGGCCGAAAGACCAGAACGAGAACGAGCAGCGAGAAGCTGAAAACGTCTTTGTAGTCCGAGTTCACCAGACCGGAGAACAGCGACTCGGAAATCCCCAGGATGATCCCGCCGAGCATGGCGCCGGGCAACGAGCCGATCCCGCCGAGTACCGCTGCGGTGAACGCCTTGATCCCGATGATGAAGCCGGCGTAGAAGTCGAATGTGCCGTAGTTCATGGTGATCAGCACGCCGGCCAGGGCCGCCATCGCTGCACCGATGATGAACACATAGGAAATCACCCGATCGGTGTTGATCCCCAGAATCGAGGCCATCTTGCGGTCTTGCTGGGTCGCGCGGCACATGCGGCCGAGCTTGGTGTACTTGATGATGTAGGTCAGCAGGGCCATCCCGGCAAACGCCGCGACCAGAATGAAGATTTTGGTGTAGGTCAGTTGCACAAAACCGGTGCCGACCTCGACGCGCCACGCCCCGGTCAGCAGGGTTGGCACCCCTTGTTGCTTGGCGCCCTGGGCGATCTGTGCATAGTTTTGCAGGATCAGCGAGATACCGATGGCGCTGATCAGCGGTGCCAGTCGGGTGGAGTTGCGCAGGGGTTTGTAGGCGACACGTTCGATGACCCAGCCATACACCGCCGTGACGATGATGGTGAAGATCAAGGTGCCGAGCATCAGCAGCGGGAAGGATTCAATACCGAAGTATGCCAGCAGAGCCAGACTGATCGCCGCGAGGTAAGCGGAGATCATGTAAACCTCGCCGTGGGCGAAGTTGATCATGCCGATGATGCCGTAGACCATTGTGTAGCCGATGGCGATCAGGCCGTAGACCGACCCGAGGGTCAGGCCGTTGACCAGTTGCTGCAGGAAAATACCATCCATAACGCAATCTCACGCAGTGAGAACCTGCACACCGGGGGTGTGCGGTTCTTCTAAGGAAAATACAGATATACGTGGGAGCAATGTCAGTCAGGATCAGGCTGCACGCCACCGCCCCCTGTGGGATTGAGCCTGCTCGCGATAGCGGTTGAACATTCAACAAAGTCGTCGTCTGTCAGTCCGTCATCGCGAGCAGGCTCACTTCTACCAAGAGCCAATGGGGTCAGCTGATCGAGTCAGCCCTTACTTCTGTTTTTCCAGCTGGTGGTATTTGCCGTCCTTGTCCCACTGGTAAACCACGTAGTCGGAGACTTTCAGGTCGCCCTTGGCGTCCCAGGTCTTCTCGCCCATCACGGTTTTCACCGGGTTTTTCTTCAGCCATTCAGCCGCTTTTTCGCCGCTGTTGGATTTGGCACCGTTGAACGCGGCAGCCAGGGTCTGAACCGAGGCGTAGGCGTACAGCGTGTAGCCTTCAGGCTCGGTGCCAGCCTTGCGGAACTCGTCCACAACGGTCTTGCTGTCCGGCAGCAGGCGCGGGTCGGCGCCGAAAGTCATCAGCACGCCATCGACAAATTGCGGGCCGCCAGCGGTGGTCACCAGTTCGTCGGTGACGATGCCGTCGTCGGACATGAACTTGACGTCTTTCAGGCCTTGCTCACGCAGTTGACGGACCAGAGGACCGGCTTCCGGGTGCAGACCACCGAAGTACACGACATCGGCGCCAGCGCCGCGGATCTTGGTGACGATGGTGCTGAAGTCTTTCTCGCCGCGGGTCAGGCCTTCGTACAGCACAGGCGTTACGCCGCGCTTGGCCAGTTGCGCCTTGGTCGCGTCCGCGAGGCCTTGGCCGTAGGTGTCCTTGTCGTGCAGGACCACCACTTTTTTGCCCTTGAGCACGTCGACGATGTAGTCGCCGGCAACGATGCCTTGTTGGTCATCACGCCCGCACATGCGGAACATTGCGCTCAAGCCGCGCTCGGTGACGGCCGGGTTGGTCGAGCCAGGGGTGATAGCGATGATGCCCGCTTCGTCGTAGATCTCGGAGGCCGGGATGGTCGACGAGGAGCAGAAGTGACCGACCACGCCTGCCACTTTCTGGTTGCTCAGGTCCTTGGCGACCGTTACAGCCTGTTTCGGTTCGCAGGCGTCATCGCCCTTCACCAGAACGATTTTTTCCCCGTTGACGCCGCCCGCTGCGTTGACCGCATCGGCTGCTGCCTGTGCACCCTTCATGTACTGCTCGCCAAATGCTGCGTTGGCGCCCGTCATTGGACCCGCCACACCGATTTTTACGTCAGCCTGTGCAAACGCAGAAACACCCAACGCAGCTGCCACTGCGAGGGCCAGAAAGCCTTTTTTGTAAAACGTCTGGGACATGAGGTGGTGCTCCAAGGTTTTTTTTTAGTTGGCACTGCGACTTCTATGAATGCTCAGAGCAAGCGCCGTGCCATCGGTTTTTTATTCTTCAAAAAGTCGCTGCTTTCTTGTTATTTCGACTGTTTCGTTCCCATTTTCATTGGGCGTGCAACCGTCTAAACCGCGGAAGGTGAAACCATTTATTTCAAAAGGCGCAACCCGCATGCGCCATCATTGCAACCGCGGCGCCAAACGACGTGCAACCACCTTGTAACAACGTGCGTCACCGAAGTGCACACTGCTGGTGCGCAACTGCTACAACCCGCACCTTTTACAGGCTAGTCGCTGCGCGAAAAAGCGCCGCTCCCAGCAACAAATTTCAACAAGTCAGATAACGATCCGCAGGCACTGGCCTGCGTGATACAGCGAAAAACCCGCCTCGTATAAACAGCTGCGTAGGCCGACACCGGCCAATGGCTGCATCGGCGCGAAGGGAATCGGCAATGCCTGAGGATTTCCGTTACACAAATAATCGGCAAACGCCTTGCCGACCACCGTCCCGGTAGTCACGCCGCGCCCGTTGTAACCGGTGACGGCCACCAGTCCCGGCGCCGGTTCGAACAGGCGCATTAGGTGATCCGGAGTAAACGCGATGCAACCGGTCCAGGTGCATTCCCATTCAACCGGTTTGAGGTACGGAAAATAGTGCTGCTGGACGCGATCGGCCCAGGCCTTGAGGAACCACGCCGGTTTCTGATTGCCATTGCCGAGACTGCCTAGCAACAACCGCCCGTCCTTGTCGCGGCGAATGCTGCTGAGCACTTGGCGCGTGTCCCAGGAGCCTTGGCCGCCTGGCAGAATCTGTTGCGCGGCGTCTTCGGTCAGCGGCACCGAGGCCACTTGGTAGTAATAACCGGGGAAGAAATTGCGCCGCAGTTCGGTCCAGTCGCCTTCGGTGTAGGCGTTGGAAGCAATCACCACTTGATCGGCGAGCACCGAGCCTTGCGCAGTTTGCACTGACCAGCGTTGGCCCTGGCGTTCGAGGCGGGTGACCGGCGAATGATCGAACATCTGCGCGCCGAGGTTTTTCGCGGCGTTGGCCAGTCCGGTGGTGTAGGCCATCGGGTTGATCGTGCCGGCACGCCGATCGAGCAGCGCGGCGGCGATTTTCCGGGTTCCGGTCGCTTGTTCGCAGGCTTGCCCGGTCAACAACTCGACCGGCGCGCCGCGGCGTTTCCATTGTTGTTCACGACTGCGCAAATCGGCTTCGCCACGGGCGTTGTGCGCCATGTGCAGCGTGCCTTCGCGGCGCAACTGGCAATCGATTTTATATTTGTCGACCAGGCTGAACACCAGCGCTGGCGCGGCGCCGAGCATGCGGTTGAGTTGGCTGCCGACCGCTTCGCCAAAACCGGCTTCGATCTCGTCCGGGGGAATCCACATCCCGGCATTGACCAGCCCGACGTTGCGCCCGGAACCGCCCTGCCCGGCGCGATGCGCTTCGAGCACGCAAACGCTCTTACCCGCCTCGCGCAAATGCACCGCCGCCGACAGCCCGGTAAACCCGGCGCCGATGACGCAGACATCAACCGTTACTTCGCCCTTCAGCGCCGCGTTATCAGGCCTTTGCGGCGTCAGTTTTTCCCACAGACACTCTTCGCGTAACGGCATTGCCAGACTCCAGTCAGAAACCTAACAAACAACAAAGCAAAAGCTTCGCGGGCAAGCCTCGCTCCTACAGTTGAGTGTCGTTCCCACGAACGTCGACAACCTGTAGGAGCGAGGCTTGCCCGCGAAGGGGCCGATCAGTCGAAGGTGATCCCCTGCGCCAGTGGCAATTCCAGCGAGTAGTTCACGGTGTTGGTCTGGCGCCGCATGTACCCGCGCCATGCATCCGAACCCGACTCGCGACCGCCGCCGGTTTCTTTCTCGCCGCCGAACGCGCCGCCGATTTCCGCGCCGCTCGGGCCGATGTTGACGTTGGCGATGCCGCAGTCGCTGCCGACATCGGACATGAATTGCTCGGCTTCGCGCACATCAGTGGTGAAGATGCACGACGACAAGCCTTGTGGCACCGCGTTGTTCAGGCGCAGCGCTTCGGCGAAATCGCTGTAGCCGACCACGTAGAGAATCGGCGCGAAGGTTTCGTTGCAGACCACGTCGCTCTGCTCCGGCATCTCAACAATCGCCGGCGAGACGTAGTAGGCATTGGGGAATTGATCCTGCAACTGACGCTCGCCGCCAAACACCCGGCCGCCTTCGCTCAAGGCCTGCTCCAGCGCTTCCTGCATGTTTTCGAAACTGTTTTTGTCGATCAGCGGGCCGATCAGATTGCCTTCCAGCGGGTTGCCGATGCGCACTTTGGAATAGGCGGCTTTCAGGCGAGTGACGATTTCTTCCTTTACCGATTCGTGGGCAATCAAGCGACGCAAGGTGGTGCAACGCTGGCCGGCAGTGCCGACGGCGCTGAACAGGATCGCGCGCACGGCCATGTCGAGATCGGCGCTTGGGCCGAGGATCATCGCGTTGTTGCCACCGAGTTCGAGAATGCTGCGGGCAAAACGCGCGGCGATTTTCGGCGCCACTTCGCGGCCCATGCGCGTGCTGCCGGTGGCGCTGATCAGCGCGACACGCGGGTCATCGACCAGTGCTTCGCCGGCATCGCGGCCACCGATCACAACCTGGCTCAGGTGCGGCGGCGCATCGCTGAAGTTTTTCAGCACACGATCAAACAATGCCTGGCAGGCCAGCGCGGTCAGCGGGGTTTTTTCCGACGGCTTCCAGATCACCGGGTTGCCGCAGACCAGCGCCAGCGTGGTGTTCCAGGCCCAAACCGCAACCGGGAAGTTGAACGCGCTGATCACGCCGACGATGCCCAGCGGGTGCCAGGTTTCGCGCATGTGGTGGCCCGGGCGCTCGGACGCAATGGTCAAACCGTACAACTGGCGGGACAGGCCGACGGCGAAGTCGCAGATGTCGATCATTTCCTGCACTTCACCCAAACCTTCCTGGGTGATCTTGCCTGCTTCCCAGGACACCAGCTCACCGAGATCGGCTTTATATTCACGCAGGATGTCGCCGAGTTGGCGCACCAGTTCGCCTCGGCGCGGCGCCGGGACCTTGCGCCACAACTCGAACGCATGATCTGCACGACTGATGTGCTGCTCGACTTCGGCGGCGCCCTCCCAGTTCACAGCAGCGATCTGGCTGCCATCGATTGGCGAATGCACCGGCACTTTGCCGTTCTGGTACAGGGCCGGGTTCACACCAAGACGATCAAGCAATGCGGCAACCATGGGTCACTCCTCAAGCGAAAAACGGAAATCGTGCAGCCGCACATTCACGACTGATCAGGCCTGTAGTTGTAGCGCCGTCGAGACGAGCCAACAAACGACCATTAAGCGAGATATCATTCCGTTTATTCATGCTTCGCCTCAGTCGGTAACAGAAAAGCATAGAGCAACAAGAAAAAGGACCAGCCATGCTGAATAAACGCTACTTGCCGTCGATCACCGCGCTGCAGTGTTTCGAGGCCGTGACCCGGCATCTGAGCTTCACCCGCGCCGCCGAAGAGCTGAACCTGACCCAAAGCGCCGTCAGCAAACAAGTCGCGCAACTCGAAGAACTGCTCCAGCACCTGCTGTTCCGCCGCGTGCGCCGACGCTTGCAAATGACCCCGGCCGGCGATTTGTACCTGGTCGAGGTACGAAAAATCCTCACGCAAGTGGAGATGTCCACGCATTACCTGCGCTCCTACGGCGGCGACACTGAAGTCCTGCGCGTCTCAACGCCACCGACCTTCGGCGCACGGTGGCTGGTCCCACGTCTGAAAGGCTGGCGCCTGCGTCATCCGTCGATTCATCTGGATCTGTGCAGCGAGCAAGAGGCCGACGATTTGCTCCAGGGGCGCAGCGATCTGGCGTTCTACTTCGGCCAAGGCTCGCGGCCCGGCACCGAATGCCTGAAGCTTTTCAGCGAAGAACTGGTGCCGGTCTGCGCCCCCGGCAGCCTGCCGGACACGCCGTTTACCGACCCGACGCAACTGACCGATCTGGTCCTGCTGCAAAACGCCTCGCGGCCGCAAGCCTGGCACGACTGGTTCGACACTCAGGGCTACCACACCGAACACAGCTACCACGGCCCGCGCTTCGAAACCTTCTATATGTGCATCCGCGCCGCCCAAGTCGGCTGCGGCGTCGCGCTGCTGCCACGGTTTCTGGTGGAAGAAGAACTCGCCGACGGCAAACTGGTGATCCCGTGGAAACACGCGATGCCCAGCAGCGACGCGTATTACCTGGCGTACCCCGAACATTCAGCCGAAGTGCCCAAGGTCCGGGATTTCGTGAAATGGATGCTGGAGCAGATTGATAGTCCGGATATGCCGCAACATTGAGCCCACATCCGATCCTGTGGCGAGGGGGCTTGCCCCCGTTGGGTCGCGCAGCGGCCCTTAACATCGACGATTGCCGCGCCGCCGAACGGGAACAAGACCCCTCGCCACACAAGCCCGCCCCCCAGGAATCAGTGCCGTCTAAAAAATCGCTGGCAATCCCCACCACTGATATGCGCCACTAGCCCCCATTCATTGAAACAGCTGAAACGTCGCGAGCACGGGCCGCGGCCAGCGTGGAGACTTCCTTATGAGCGAGAGCGTGTTTGGCGATCGCATCGTGCAGAACCTGCTCGACACCGACTTCTACAAACTGACGATGATGCAGGCGGTGCTGCACAACTACCCTAACGTCGAAGTCGAATGGGAGTTTCGTTGCCGCAACAGCGAGGATTTGCGCCCTTATCTGGCGGAGATTCGTTATCAGTTCGAGCGTTTGGCCGAGCTGAGCCTGAGCGCCGACCAGTTGAGTTTCCTCGAACGCATCAGCTTCATGAAGCCGGATTTCCTGCGTTTTCTCGGCTTGTTTCGCTTCAACCTGCGCTACGTCTACACCGGCATCGAGAACGGCGAGTTGTTTATCCGTCTGCGCGGGCCGTGGCTGCACGTGATTTTGTTCGAAGTGCCGATGCTGGCGATTGTCAGCGAAGTGCGGAACCGCTATCGCTACCGGGAAATCATTCTGGAGCAGGCGCGCGAGCAGCTTTATCGCAAGTTCGACTGGTTGACCGCCAACGCCAGCAGCGACGAATTGTCCGAATTGCAGGTAGCCGATTTCGGCACTCGACGTCGGTTTTCTTACCGCGTGCAGGAAGAAGTGGTGAACGTGCTTAAACACGATTTCCCCGGCCGCTTCGTCGGCACCAGCAACGTGCATCTTTCCCGCGAACTTGACATGAAACCGCTGGGCACCATGGCCCACGAGTGGATCATGGCGCATCAGCAACTCGGTCCACGGTTGATCGACAGCCAGATTGCCGCGCTGGATTGCTGGGTTCGCGAATATCGCGGGTTGTTGGGCATCGCCCTCACCGATTGCATTACCACCGACGCTTTCCTCGGCGATTTCGACCTGTATTTCGCCAAGCTTTTCGACGGCTTGCGCCACGATTCCGGGGACCCGGTGCTGTGGGCCGAGAAGTCGATCGCGCACTATCACAAGCTCGGCATCGACCCGATGAGCAAGACGCTGGTGTTCTCCGACAGCTTGTCGCTGCCCAAGTCGCTGGAAATATTCCGCGCGTTGCGGGGTCGGATCAATGTCAGTTTCGGCATCGGCACTAACCTGACCTGCGATATTCCCGGGGTTGAACCGATGAGCATCGTGCTTAAAATGACCGCCTGCAACGGCCAGCCGGTGGCGAAAATTTCCGATGAGCCGGGCAAGACGCACTGCAAAGACCCGAATTTCGTCGCCTATTTGCGACACGTGTTTAAAGTACCTGCCTCCATTTCCAGCCCATCTGGTATCCCCAGCAAGGAGTGAATTCATGCAAGCCGTACAGCGTGAGATTGCTGAGCAGCTCAAGGTTCAGCCGCCGTTCGCCGATCAAGCGGCGCTCGAGGCGGAAGTCGCCCGACGCATTACGTTTATCCAGGATTGCCTGGTCAATTCCGGGCTCAAGGCGCTGGTGCTGGGCATCAGCGGCGGCGTTGATTCGCTGACGGCGGCGCTGTTGGCCCAACGCGCAATGCGCGAATTGCGCGTCAGTAGCGGCGACGACAGCTACAAGTTCATCGCCGTACGCCTGCCGTACGAAACGCAATTCGACGAGAACGACGCCCAGGCTGCGGTGGATTTCATCGCCCCCGACGAGCGCCACACGGTGAACATCGGCCCGGCGGTCAAAGCCCTCGCGGCCGAAGTCGCCGCGTTCGAAGGCCAGCATGCGGTGTCGGTGGACTTTGTGTTGGGCAACACCAAGGCGCGGATGCGCATGGTCGCGCAATACACCATCGCCGGCGCCGCTCAAGGCCTGGTGATCGGCACTGACCACGCGGCGGAAGCGGTGATGGGTTTCTTCACCAAGTTCGGTGATGGCGCCTGCGACTTGGCGCCGTTGAGCGGGCTGGTGAAAAATCAGGTCCGCGCGATTGCCCGCAGCTTCGGCGCGCCGGAATCGCTGGTGGAAAAAGTGCCGACGGCTGACCTTGAAGACCTGTCGCCGGGTAAACCGGACGAGGCGTCGCATGGCGTGACGTATGCCGAAATTGACGCGTTCCTGCATGGCAAGCCGGTGCGGGAAGAGGCGTTCGAGATTATTTGCGCTACGTACAGGAAGACGCATCACAAGCGGGTTATGCCGTTCGCGCCGTGATTGCGCCGGTGCAAGTCCCGGTATAAGTGCCGGTGTAGGTGCCGACGCCATCGCGAGCAAGCTCGCTCCCACAGTGTTTTGTGTCGTCCACAGGACCAATGTGGGAGCGAGCTTGCTCGCGATGAACGATGACGCGGTCAACCGCCAGGCACAAAAAAAGCGTCCCACGTGGACGCTTTTTTTATGCGCGCAATTCGATTACTTCAGGGTAACCGTGCCTTTCATCATCGAGATGTGGCCTGGGAACGAGCAGAAGAAACCGTATTTTTCCGCCGCGTCGAGTTTCGACACATCGAAGGTTACCGAGTCAGTTTCCTTGGCGCCGATGATCTTGGTGTGAGCGATGATGCGCGCATCACCTTCTTTCAGATAGTTCTTGTCGATGCCGGCAGCCAGGCCGTCAGTGGCGATCGGCTGCATGTCGGCTTCTTTGCTCAACACGAAGTTATGGCCCATGACGTTCTTCGGCAAGTTGCCGGAGTGGGTCAGTTCAACGGTAAAGGTTTTGCAGCTCTTGTCGATTTCAATGGCCTTGGTGTTGAAGGTCATCTGGTCTGTGGAGTCGATGGTGGTCTTGCATTCGGCAGCCATCAATTGGCTGCTGGCCAGCGTCAACAGGGATACCGCAACGAGTTTGGCAAACATGGTGAATCTCCAAGGCAGGGTTAACGAAATCGGGAATGGACAGAAGACTGCCTGAAATCTTCGCAAGTTCCTATGACTTGAGTCAAAAATTGTATACAACTTTGCGGCTATGACACTCATCGACATAATCTAACAGCCAGGTCTCTGCTGCGGCCCTATCCTCGGGTCGTCATCACCTATACGGAGCGCCTGTCATGTTATTCAACGGTCTGTTATGCAGTTTGCTCGCCGCTTATGCCTGCGGCGCCAGTGGCACCTACGAGACGATTCAACGCGAGGTTTAAGCCTTGGAGCGACGCGCCAGTGCCTTTACTCTGTGCCGATCCCGAGCATGGAGTAAGGCATGTCTATAGCGTCCGTTTGTGTATTTTGCGGTGCCAGCACCGGCACCAACCCGGCTTATCGTGAAGCGGCGATCGCCCTCGGGCGCACGTTGGCCGAGCGCAAGTTGACCCTGGTCTATGGCGGCGGCGCCGTCGGGCTGATGGGGATTGTCGCCGATGCGGCACTGGCGGCCGGCGGCGAGGTGATCGGGATCATCCCGCAAAGCCTCAAGGACAAGGAAATCGGTCACAGCGGCCTGACGCGCCTGGAAGTGGTCGACGGCATGCATGCGCGCAAGGCGCGAATGGCCGAACTCAGTGACGCGTTTATCGCGCTGCCCGGCGGCCTCGGCACGCTCGAAGAGCTGTTCGAAGTGTGGACCTGGGGACAACTCGGTTACCACGGCAAACCGCTCGGCTTGCTCGAAGTGAACGGTTTCTACGGCCAATTGACCGCTTTTCTTGATCATATCGTCGGCGAAGGCTTCGTTCGCGAACCACACCGTGACATGCTGCAAGTGAGCGAATCGCCGCAGATTCTGCTCGACGCGCTGGATGCCTGGCAGCCGACAGTGGTGCCAAAGTGGGTCGAGCAAAAACCCAGCTAACGGCTCGGCCCCGATACAGGGCAGAATATGCGCCGCTCAACCTCACCTTCGACCCCAGAGGATCGCCCATGGCTAAACCTAATTATTCCTTCGCCAAACGTCAGAGAGACTTGGCCAAGGAGCAGAAGAAAGAGGAAAAGCTTCAGCGCAAGAAAGCTACAGCTGAAGAAGAAGCAGCAGCACTGAACCCGGATGCAGAAGGTGAAGTGGCCGCAGAAGACGCTGTTGATGCACCGAAAGATCAGGCGCCCGACGCCTGAGACCCTCCGAGCCCGATGATCTGATCAGGCTCACCGGATCTGTGTCCAGGGTCAGCAGCGTTGCTGCTGACCCTCACAGGCCCAACGCTTTGTTTATCGAATCGCGATAACCCTTGGGCAGGTTGGCCGGCAATTGCGCCGGATCGAACAGCCCGATCTCCTTGTGTTCATGACTGATCGTCGGCACAAATCCGCCCAGCAACTGGCAGCGGTAGGTCGAGATAAACACGTGTTTGCCGGGGATCACCTCGAACAGATACGAATCCAGCGGTTCTCCTACCCAGACCTCGACGTCCAGCTCTTCGGCGATTTCACGTGCCAGGCAATCCGTGGCGCTTTCGCCCAGTTCGATCCGCCCACCTGGCAGTTCCCATTCGTCGCGCTCGTTGAGCATCAAAACGATGAGGCCTTCCGGGGACTGCAGAACGCCTTTGATTGAAACCGGGAACATGGGGTTTCCTTTCGATTGGGACTGAGGGCCGAGGGTGGTTTGGATGATAGATCGCTTTCGCGGGCAAGCCTCGCTCCTACAGGGGGCGGTGCAGGTGATGGGGAATTGGACTACGTGGGCGGGAAATGTTTCTGTCAGCGGCAGACGGGGCTGAGGCCGCGCTCAGGCCGATTTAGCGTTTGGCGCGCAAGCTGACCAGCGTAGAGCGCTCGCCGCCGTTGTGGCGCGAATCAACACATCGCACAATGCAAAACGCCAACCCGAAGGTTGGCGTTTTGTTGTCAGCGCTCAGCGTTTAGCGGGGCACGACCGGTTTGCGCGCAGGCTTGGGACCTTTGCCTTTGGCCGCGTCCTTGCGATCCTTGGCGGCCTGCTGGTTGCGGGCAAATGCCGCAGCCTTGGCTTGTTCACGTTTGTCCCACGGGTTGCCGCCATCGCTGGCGCGCGGTGGCAGACCGGTGTGCTGGGTGAGAATCTTGGTGGTCTTCTCCCCCGCCACTTTGTGGCTACCGGCCGGCGTCGAGTTCTTGCGACGGGCGCTCTGGTAGCTGTCGCTAGCCGGTTGATGCAATGGGATCAACTGAGCCTTGCCCGGCCCGATCAGGTCGGCGCGGCCCATGCGGGTCAGCGCTTCACGCAGCATTGGCCAGCCTTTCGGGTCGTGATACCGCAAGAACGCCTTGTGCAGACGACGCTGCTCTTCGCTCTTGACGATGGTCACGGCGTCACTCTTGTAAGTGACCTTGCGCAGCGGGTTCTTGCCCGAGTGGTACATGGCGGTGGCCGTGGCCATCGGCGACGGGTAGAACGCCTGCACCTGATCGGCGCGGAAGCCGTTGCCCTTGAGCCACAGGGCCAGGTTCATCATGTCTTCGTCGGTGGTGCCCGGGTGCGCGGCGATGAAGTACGGAATCAGGTACTGCTCTTTCCCGGCTTCCTTGGTGTACTTCTCGAACATGCGCTTGAACTTGTCATAGCTGCCAATGCCCGGCTTCATCATCTGGTTGAGCGGACCTTCCTCGGTGTGTTCCGGGGCGATCTTCAGGTAACCACCGACGTGGTGGGTCACCAGCTCCTTGACGTATTCCGGCGACTCGACCGCGAGGTCATAACGCAGGCCGGAAGCAATCAAAATCTTCTTCACACCCGGCAGGGCGCGAGCGCTGCGGTACAACTGGATCAACGACGAGTGATCGGTGTTCAAGTTCGGACAGATGCCGGGGAACACGCACGATGGCTTGCGGCACGCGGATTCGATTTCCGGGCTCTTGCAGGCGATGCGGTACATGTTCGCGGTCGGGCCGCCGAGATCGGAAATGACCCCGGTGAAGCCTGGGACCTTGTCGCGGATCTCTTCGATTTCGCGAATGATCGACTCTTCGGAACGGTTCTGGATGATCCGGCCTTCGTGCTCGGTGATCGAGCAGAAGGTGCAGCCGCCGAAGCAGCCACGCATGATGTTCACCGAGAAACGGATCATGTCGTAGGCCGGGATCTTTTCCTTGCCGTACGCCGGGTGCGGGACCCGTGCGTAAGGCATGCCGAACACGTAGTCCATTTCGTCAGTGGTCATCGGAATCGGCGGCGGGTTGAACCAGACGTCGACCTCGCCATGCTTCTGCACCAGCGCACGGGCGTTGCCCGGGTTGGTTTCGAGGTGAAGCACGCGGTTGGCATGGGCATACAACACCGCATCGCCACGGACTTTTTCCACCGACGGCAGACGAATCACGGTTTTATCGCGGGTCATTTTCGGGCTGGCCAGAATCTGCACGACTTTGGCTTCGCTCGGATCTTCGACTGGACCTTTTTCCTGCTCGATGGCGCAGGCCTGGGTGTCTTGGGTGTTTACGTACGGGTTGATGATCTTGTCGACCTTGCCCGGACGATCGATGCGCGTGGAATCGACTTCGTACCAGTCTTTCGGCGTGTCACGACGAATGAACGCGGTGCCGCGCACGTCGGTGATGTCTTCGATCTTGTGCCCGTAGGACAGGCGCTGGGCCACTTCGACAATCGCTCGCTCGGCGTTGCCGTACAGCAGAATGTCGGCGCAGGCGTCGATCAGGATCGAGTTGCGCACCCGGTCCTGCCAGTAATCGTAGTGGGCGATGCGGCGCAGGGACGCTTCGATGCCACCGAGCACGATCGGCACGTTTTTGTAGGCTTCCTTGCAACGCTGGCTGTAGACCAGGCTCGCGCGGTCCGGACGTTTGCCCGCCATGCCACCAGGGGTGTAGGCGTCGTCGGAACGGATTTTCTTGTCGGCGGTGTAGCGGTTGATCATCGAGTCCATGTTGCCGGCCGCGACACCGAAGAACAGGTTCGGCTCGCCGAGCTTCATGAAGTCGTCTTTGGACTGCCAGTCCGGCTGGGCAATGATCCCGACGCGGAAGCCTTGCGACTCCAGCAGCCGGCCGATGATCGCCATGCCGAACGACGGATGGTCAACGTACGCATCACCGGTGACGATAATGATGTCGCAGGAATCCCAGCCGAGCTGATCCATCTCCTCCCTGCTCATGGGCAGGAATGGCGCTGGCCCGAAACATTCGGCCCAGTACTTGGGATAGTCAAATAACGGCTTGGCTGCTTGCATCATGTCGATAACCGGTGTTGGTTTTCATTGAATTTCGCGGGCGCGGAATATAGCACAAAAAATAACCAATTCCGACGGTAATGGTCGGAAATGTCAGTGACGCCATCGCGAGCAGGCTCACTCCCACAGGGGAATGAATTCCAATGTAGGAGTGAGCCTGCTCGCGATGGGGCCGGGACAGTCGACGACAGAATTATTCGTCGTCGAAGTTATAGCTGCCCGGCGCGAGGTTTTCGAAGCGGGTGTACTTGCCGATAAACGCCAGCCGCGACGTGCCGATCGGGCCGTTACGCTGTTTACCGATGATGATTTCAGCGATGCCTTTATGCTCGGTTTCCGGGTGATAAACCTCGTCCCGGTAAACAAACATGATGACGTCAGCATCCTGCTCGATCGCTCCGGATTCCCGGAGGTCGGAGTTGATCGGGCGTTTGTTCGGGCGCTGCTCCAGGGAACGGTTGAGCTGCGACAGCGCCACCACCGGGCAGTTGAATTCCTTGGCCAGGGCCTTCAAGGAACGCGAGATTTCAGAAATCTCGTTGGTCCGGTTGTCACCGCCGGAACCGGGAATCTGCATCAATTGCAGGTAGTCGATCATGATCAGCGCGACATCGCCGTGCTCGCGCACCAGACGTCGAGTCCGCGCGCGCATCTCCGACGGGCTGATACCCGCCGTATCGTCGATGAACAGCTTGCGGTCGTTGAGCAGGTTGACCGCCGACGTCAGGCGCGGCCAATCGTCATCGTCGAGGCGACCGGCGCGGACCTTGGTCTGGTCGATGCGCCCGAGCGACGACAACATACGCATGATCAGCGATTCGCCTGGCATCTCCAGCGAGTAAACCAGGACGCACTTGTCGCTGCGCAACACGGCGTTTTCCACCAGGTTCATCGCGAAAGTGGTTTTACCCATGGAAGGACGGCCGGCGACGATGATCAAGTCGGACGGCTGCAACCCGCTGGTCATGCCGTCGAGGTCGGTATAACCGGTGGACAGGCCAGTGATTGCGTTGTCGGTGTTGAACAAGGTGTCGATGCGGTCGATGGCCTTGGTCAGCAGGTCATTCACGCTCACCGGGCCGCCGGTTTTTGGCCGGGCCTCGGCGATCTGAAAGATCTGCCGTTCGGCTTCGTCGAGAATCTCTTCAGCGGTGCGCCCTTCCGGGTTGAACGCGCTGTCGGCGATTTCCGAAGCAATGCCGATCAGTTGGCGCAACGTCGCCCGGGCACGGACGATCTGCGCATAGGCCTTGATGTTGGCGACGGACGGCGTGTTTTTCGCCAGCTCGCCAAGGTAACCGAGGCCACCGACCTGCGATGTCTGACCTTCCTTGTCCAATTGCTCGGCCAGGGTCACGACGTCGATTGGCGAGTTCAGGTCCGCCAGTTTGGCGATGGCGCGGAAGATCAGGCGGTGGTCATGTCGATAGAAATCACCGTCCGAGACCTGATCGAGCACGCGTTCCCAGGCGTTGTTGTCCAGCATCAGACCACCGAGCACAGCCTGTTCGGCCTCGATGGAATGCGGCGGCACCTTCAGGGCAGCGGTTTGCAGATCGTATTGCTCAGGAGCGGAGATATCGTTCATGGCCACTTGAATAGGTTTGTGAAAATCAGGAGCTGTTTTCAACAACTGCAGAAAGACAAAGGGCACGACCTGTAAACAGGATCGTGCCCGATGTTACCGGCAAGCACCCGAGGGTGCCAGCCGACAAGTGCTGCTTAAGCTGCTACCACGACAACGCGTACGGTGGCTTCAACTTCGGCGTGCAGGTGCACGGCTACGTCGAATTCGCCTACGTTGCGGATAGTGCCGTTCGGCAGACGAACTTCGCTTTTTGCAACTTCAACGCCAGAGGCGGTCAGTGCATCAGCGATGTCGTGAGTACCGATCGAACCGAACAGCTTGCCTTCGTCACCGGCGGTGGCAGTGATAGTCACTTCCAGCTCAGCCAGTTGGGCGGCGCGGCTTTCAGCCGAAGTCTTACGGTCTGCTGCGGCTTTTTCCAGCTCAGCGCGACGCTCTTCGAACGCAGCCACGTTGGCAGCGGTCGCAGCGGTAGCTTTGCCGTAAGGCAGCAGGTAGTTACGACCGTAACCAGCCTTAACGTTCACTTTGTCACCCAGGTTGCCCAGGTTGGTGACTTTTTCCAGAAGGATCAGTTGCATGTGAAAATCCTCTTAACTTTTAACCTTCACCGTTCGCGTTATCGGCGTCTTTCGGCGCCAGACGACCGCGAAAATCAATCAGGCTGTCGACGATGGCCAAGACCACCAGCAACGGATAGATCAGCTGCATGAACAGCAACAGCGTCACGTACAACCCCACCAGCCAAAACCTGGCCAGTCGCTTTTGCGCGACCAGCCCGTGAATCAGGGATAGCCCAGCGAACACCAGCGGTACACTGCACAACGGCGTCAACATCGCCAACTGGGAACCGAAGTTCGGCCCCAACAGCATGAACGCCAGCAGTAACATCGCCAGCCCCAGCGGGAAGCGGATGGCGCGAAACTCGCGACCAAAACCACCCGGGTTGTACAACAACGCCTGCCAGTAGCGCCCGACAAGCAGGCTCAGCACACTGACGATCTGCAACAAAGCCGCAATAAGGCCGGTCAGGACCGGTGCAATCAGGGACGCGAAACGCGCTTGCTCATCTACCGACAACTTCTGGTAGACATCACCGAGTAGCGACGGCATGACCTTTATCAAGGCCTGCGCCAGCATCTCGATTTGGGGAGCAAAAGCTGTCCCCAGCACCACTGCAAACACCACTCCCATCGCTATGCTGACCAGCAGCACGCGGTTCCAGGACTCGCTTGCGCGCAAAACCAACGCAAGGCTCGAAGACCCCAGCAGCACCAGAAGTGCCCGTGGGTCATCGGAGTAAAGCCACCAGACCAAGGCCGGCAGCAGTCCCAGAGCAAGTACGCCAATGGCGTCCTTCAATCCGCGCCGCAGGAGCACAAGGCAACCTGCGGCAGCACCCAACCAATACAACAACGGCAATGCCGCACATCCAGCCACTACCAGAGTGGCCTGCACGCGGCCTCGCATGATGAACTCAGCTATGGCGCGCATGCATTCAATCCTTTGCTACGTGTCGACTGCCCGGTCTCAGCGGCCGTGGCTGTCGGTGTAGGCCAGCAGGGCCAGGAAGCGGGCGCGCTTGATAGCGGTGGCCAGCTGACGCTGATAACGTGCTTTGGTACCGGTGATACGGCTTGGAACGATTTTGCCGGTCTCGGATACATAGGCTTTCAGAGTGTTGAGATCTTTGTAATCGATCTCTTTCACGTCTTCAGCGGTGAAGCGGCAGAATTTACGACGACGGAAGAAACGTGCCATGTAATAGGCTCCTCAAAAGGTCCGTGGATTACTCGTCAGCGTTATCGCTGTTGTCGCTGTCATCACTATCAGCGCTTTCGGCGCCTTCGTGCTCAGGACGGTCGCGACGCTCACGGCGCTCACTGCGGTTTTCTTCAGCCTTGAGCATCTCGGATTGGCCGGTAACGGCTTCTTCGCGACGGATGACCAGGTTACGGATCACTGCATCGTTGTAGCGGAAGTTGTCTTCCAGCTCGGCCAGGGCCTTGCCAGTGCATTCAACGTTCAGCATCACGTAGTGAGCCTTGTGAACATTGTTGATTGCGTAGGCCAGTTGACGACGGCCCCAATCTTCCAGACGGTGGATTTTGCCGCCGTCTTCTTCGATCAGCTTGGTGTAACGCTCTACCATGCCGCCGACTTGCTCGCTTTGATCCGGGTGGACCAAAAAGATGATTTCGTAATGACGCATGAATGCTCCTTACGGGTTGTAGCCTGCCGTTCAAAAACGGTCAGACAAGGAGTGAATGACACTTATGGACTTGCTTGCGATAGACACATGGGTGCCTGCCGTCACAGCAAGGGGCGCAATTGTAGAGAAGGGACAGGAGAGGTGCAAGGCAATTGGTGATTATTTGAACAGTTCGTTCACTCACCCTTTTTTGCCTCGCCACAAACTACTGTGGGAGCGAGCTTGCTCACGATGAGGGCGCAACATTCAACATTGATGCTGAATGTTACTCCGCTATCGCGAGCAAGCTTTGCTCCTACAGACAGCAGTGTGTCAGGACTTTTTCGAGGCAGCCTTGACGCTACGCTGGCGCTGCGCTTCGAACAGGCAGACGCCGGTGGCCACGGAGACGTTGAGGCTGCTGACGCTGCCGGTCATCGGCAAGTGCACGAGGTAGTCGCACAGATCACGCGTCAGACGACGCATGCCGCTGCCTTCGGCGCCCATGATCAGGATGGTCGGGCCGGTCATGTCTTGCTGATACAGGCTCTGCTCAGCTTCGCCCGCCGTGCCGACAACCCACAAGCCGCGCTGCTTGAGCTTTTCCAGCGTGCGCGCCAGGTTGGTCACCGCGACCAACGGAATCACTTCCGCCGCGCCGCACGCCACTTTACGTACGGTTGGGGTCAGCGTGGCTGACTTGTCCTTCGGCACGATCACCGCCAGCGCACCGGCCGCATCGGCCGAACGCAGGCAGGCGCCGAGGTTGTGCGGATCGGTCACGCCGTCGAGCACCAGCAACAGCGGCGAACCTTCGGAGCGATCCAGCAACTCGTCGAGCATCGCCTCGCCCCAGACCTGGCTCGGACTGACGTCCGCAACCACGCCCTGGTGCACGCCATCAACCCAGGCGTCCAGCTCGCGACGCTCGGCATTGCCGACCGCCACGCGATTTTCAGCGGCCAACTGGATCAGCGTCTGTACACGCGGATCGCTGCGACCTTCAGCCAGCCAGATCTGCTTGACGCGTTTCGGGTGGTGACGCAGCAACGCTTCTACCGCATGCACGCCGTAGATTTTTTCCAACTGACTCATGACTTGGCCTTAGGTTTACGCGCCCCGCCGCTTTTCGCGGCTGGAGCCGAACCCGCTTTTGGCGGGCCTTTACGGTGTTTGCTCGGTTTGGCTGGCTTGCCGCCGGCATCCTTTTCAGGCGCCGACCGTCCGGTCTTTCCCCCAGACGCCGCTTTACCGCCGCTTTTTGCTTCAGACAAGAGCGCCTGCTTCAATTCACGGCTTTTGCGCAGCTCGGCATTTTTTGCCGCCGCATCGCTCGGGCGATAGGCCTCGGGCGCTTTTTCCTTGGCTGGACGACGACCGGATTTGGCCGGTGCCGACTCAGCCTTGGCCGCAGTTTTCGCCGCTGGCGCAGTGCTTTCAGTGCCGCGCTTCTTGCGACCGATCGGCGCGCTGATGGTTTTTTCAGCCATCTCGAAGTCGATCTTGCGTTCGTCGAGGTCAACGCGCATCACGCGCACTTCAACGGTGTCGCCCAAGCGGAAACTGCGACCGGTACGCTCACCGGCGAGGCGGTGGTGCACTGGATCGAAGTGGTAGTAATCGCCCGGCAGTGCGGTGACGTGCACCAGGCCTTCGACGTAAATGTCGGTCAACTCGACGAACAGGCCAAAACCGGTCACCGCGGTGATCACACCTGGGAACGATTCGCCCACGCGATCTTTCATGAACTCGCACTTGAGCCAGTTCACGACGTCGCGGGTCGCTTCGTCGGCACGGCGTTCGCTCATCGAGCACTGCTCGCCGAGTTGCTCGAGGGCCGCTTCGTCGTACGGATAAATCCGCGCTTTCGGAATGGTCATCGCGCCAGCACGGCGAACGTGCGGGGTGTCTTGCTTGGAATGGATAACGCTGCGAATCGCCCGGTGCGTGAGCAAGTCCGGGTAGCGGCGGATCGGCGAGGTGAAGTGGGTGTAGGCTTCGTAATTCAGGCCGAAGTGGCCTTGGTTATCAGCGCTGTACACCGCTTGGCTCAACGAACGCAGCATGACGGTCTGGATCAGATGGAAATCCGGACGGTCCTTGATGCTCGCCAGCAATGCCTGGTAATCCTTCGGCGACGGGCCGTCCTTGCCTTTGTGCAGGGACAGACCGAGCTCACCGAGGAACGCGCGCAGTTTTTCCAGACGCTCCGGTGGCGGACCGTTGTGAACGCGATACAGCGCAGGAATTTCGTGCTTCTTGAGGAATTCGGCAGTGGCCACGTTGGCCGCCAGCATGCATTCCTCGATCAGCTTGTGCGCATCGTTACGAACGGTCGGACGGATTTCGGCAATCTTGCGCTCGGTACCGAAGATGATTCGGGTTTCCTGCGTTTCGAAATCGATCGCGCCACGTACGTGACGGGCAGCCAACAGCACTTTGTAGAGCGCATAAAGCTGCTTGAGGTGTGGCAGAACGTCGTTGTACTCGCCGCGCAGTTGACGCGCTTCGGTGAGTTTTGGCGTTTCCAGCATCGCGCTGACTTTGTTGTAAGTCAGACGAGCGTGGGAGTGAATCACCGCTTCGTAGAAGCAGTAGTCGGTCATTTCGCCGGATTTGGAGATGGTCATCTCGCAAACCATGGCCAAGCGATCGACATGCGGATTCAGCGAGCACAGGCCGTTGGACAGTTGCTCCGGCAGCATCGGAATCACACGCTCGGGGAAGTACACCGAGTTGCCACGCACCTGGGATTCGTTGTCCAGCGCCGAACCGATCTTCACGTAGCTGGAAACGTCGGCAATCGCCACGTACAACTTCCAGCCGCCGGAGAACAGGCGCAGCTTGCCCGGTTTGGCTTCGCAGTAAACAGCGTCATCGAAGTCGCGCGCGTCTTCACCATCAATGGTGACGAACGGCAGATGGCGCAGGTCGATGCGCTTCTCTTTGTCTTTCTCTTCGACTTCAGGCTTGAGCTTGGCGGCTTCTTTCAACACCGCTTCAGGCCAGACGTGCGGGATATCGTAGGCGCGCAGGGCGACGTCGATTTCCATGCCCGGCGCCATGTAGTTGCCCACGACTTCAACCACATCGCCTTGCGGCTGGAAGCGCGGAGTCGGCCAGTGAGTGATCTTCACTTCAACGAACTGACCGATATTGGCGTTGGCGTTGCGGCCCGGCGTGACCAGCACTTCTTGCTGGATCTTCGGATTATCCGCAACGACAAAACCGATGCCGCCCTCTTCGAAGTAACGGCCGACGATGGTTTCGTGAGCACGCGAAACCACTTCAACGATCATGCCTTCGCGGCGACCGCGACGGTCCAGGCCGGACACACGGGCCAGGGCTCGGTCGCCGTCGAACACCAGACGCATTTGTGCCGGGCTCATGAACAGGTCGTCACTGCCGTCGTCGGGGACGAGGAAGCCGAAACCGTCACGGTGACCGCTGATGCGGCCGAGGATCAAGTCGAGCTTGTCCACCGGCGCATAAGTGCCGCGACGGGTATAGATGAGTTGAGCGTCGCGCTCCATGGCGCGCAGGCGGCGACGCAGGGCTTCGATCTGGTCATCTGTGGTCAGACCAAACTCTTCCACCAACTGCTCGCGGTTAGCAGGCGAACCTCGATCAGCAAGGTGCTGAAGGATCAGTTCGCGGCTAGGAATAGGGTTATCATATTTTTCCGCTTCACGAGCGGCCTCGGGATCGAGGGACTGCCAATCGGCCATTAGAGAGTTTTCACCTTGTCTATATGCGGGTTAGTTTGGCATAGGCGCAATGAAACGGGAAATTTCAGGCTCTGAGATGCCATCTAAAGCTCTTTATCGACACCGCAAAGTTGAAAAAAATGCCGCTGGTAACATTTTCCGGATTTTTTTGATGCCAGGGGTTTACAGTTAAAATCACGCTCCGTATAGTGCGCGCCATCGACGACGCACTAGCGTAGCCGATACTGCCCAGATGGTGAAATTGGTAGACACGCCAGCTTCAGGTGCTGGTGACCGCAAGGTCGTGGAAGTTCGAGTCTTCTTCTGGGCACCAATTTCGAGCTTGAGATTAGATCAATTTCAAGGCTCACACAAAAACCCGCGAAAGCGGGTTTTTGCATTCTGGACTTCTGAATTATTAAAACCAAATCAGGGGTTTACAGATTAAAAGGCGCTCAGTATAGTGCGCCACATCAACAGCGGCGACGTTGTTGATACTGCCCAGATGGTGAAATTGGTAGACACGCCAGCTTCAGGTGCTGGTGACCGCAAGGTCGTGGAAGTTCGAGTCTTCTTCTGGGCACCAATTCAAATTTCAGAGTCAATCTGGAATTTACCAAAAACCCGCGAAAGCGGGTTTTTGCGTTTCTGGCATTCAAAAAATCTTTAGCGCCGCGTTGCGTGGGAGCAAAGCTTGCTCGCGATGGCGTCCTCGAAATGGCCATCGCGAGCAAGCTTTGCTCCCACGCAACGGTATGAGGCCGGGGGAAGCGCACTTGAGAAACAATATCGTTTATCATTGTTTCAAGTTTTTGCAATGCGACAGTGAGGAACCCTGCGAATGATGTTTCGAAATACCCTGCGCCGCGGCCTGACCTTTACGCTGCTTGGCCTGGCACTCGCCACTCCCCTCACCCAGGCCGCCGACCCGGTTTCCCTGACTCTTTATAACGGCCAGCACAAGGAAGTCGGCGACGCAGTCGCCAAAGCCTTCGAAGCCAAGACCGGCATTCACGTCAACGTGCGCAAGGGCAGCAGCAACCAGCTCGCCAGCCAGGTTGTCGAGGAAGGTGACCGCTCCCCCGCCGACGTGATCTACACCGAAGAGTCGCCGCCGCTGAACAAACTCGGCGAACAAGGTTTGCTCGCCACCACCGACGCCGCCACGCTCGCCGTGCTGCCGAAAGACTACGTCGCGAGCAACGGCACTTGGATCGGCATCACTGCCCGGGTCCGCGTGGTCGCCTACAACCCGAAACTGATCGATGAAAAAGACCTGCCGAAATCGGTGATGGAATTCTCCGATCCGCAATGGCAAGGCAAGGTTGGCTTCGTGCCTACCAGCGGCGCCTTCCAGGAACAAGCGGTCGCGATCATCAAGGTCCACGGCCGTGATGCCGCCGAAGAATGGCTGACTGGCCTGCGCGCTTTCGGCAAAACCTACAGCAACAACATGGTTGCCCTGAAAGCCGTGGAAAATGGCGAAGTCGCCACGGTGCTGGTCAACAACTACTACTGGTTCGCGCTGCAGCGTGAAAAAGGCCAGCTCGATTCGAAACTGCATTACTTCACCGGCGGCGACGTCGGCGGGTTGATCACCGTTTCCAGCGCAGCCGTGCTGAAATCCAGCAAACATCCGAAAGAAGCCCAGCAATTCCTCGCCTACATGGCCAGCGAAGAAGGTCAGCGCGTGATCACCCAGACCACCGCCGAATACCCGCTGCACAAAGGCATGGAATCGGATCGCGGGCTCAAGCCGTTCAGCGAACTCGAAGCGCCGAAAGTCACCCCGGCCGACCTCGGCAATGCCGAAGAAGCCCTGGACCTGGAACGTGACGTTGGCTTGAACTGATGAGCGCATCGTTATCCGCCCCCGCCTCGCGCGGGGGTTATGTGCCACGGCGCAAACGGCCGTCGATCTGGTTGCTGCTGCCGGTATTGCTGCTGGTGGTCCTCAGCCTGTTGCCGCTGGCGTATGTCGGGCTGAAAACCTGGCAAGCAGGCTGGGCCGAGGCGCTGCATCTGTTGTGGCGGCCTTATGTGTTCGGCCTGCTGCGCAACACGCTGTCGCTGATGGTCGGCGTCACCGTCGCTTGCGGCGTGATTGGCCTGTCGCTGGCCTGGCTGCTGGAGCGCAGCAATCTGAAGGGACGGCGTTTGTGGGGCGTGATCCTGTGCCTGCCGTTCGCGGTGCCAGCATTTGTCAGCAGCTTCACCTGGGTTTCGCTCAGCGCGAATTTCGAAGGTCTGGGCGGCGCGATCCTGGTGATGACCCTGTCCAAATACCCGCTGATATTTCTGCCGGTAGCGGCGACTTTGCGCAATCTCGACCCGTCGCTGGAAGAGTCCGCGCGCACGCTCGGGCAGAACCGCTGGGGCGTATTTTTCCGCGTTACCCTGCCGCTGCTGTGGCCGTCGCTGCTGGCGGGCTCGCTGCTGATTGCGTTGCACATGCTCGTCGAGTTCGGCGCGCTGTCGATCATCGGCCTGCAAACGTTCACCACGGCGATTTACCAACAATTCGAACTGGAATTCAGCAACGCCAACGCGGCGATGCTCTCGGCGGTGTTGCTGGCGCTGTGCCTGTTGCTGTTGTGGCTGGAGTTGCGCGTTCGCGGCAAGGGTCGCCACGTGCGCACCGGCCAAGGAGCGGCGCGGAGGGCGGAACAGGTTCGACTGGGGCCGTGGGCCGCCGCCGGACAGGTTTATTGCCTGGCGCTGGCGATCATTGGCAGCGGCATTCCGCTGGGGATGTTGGCGTACTGGTTGGCTGTCGGTTCCTCGGCAGCCTTCCCGGTCGCGGCGATCAGCGAAGCGTTGCTGTCGTCACTGGCGTTATCGCTGGGCGGCGCAGCGTTGTGCCTGGTGCTGGCGGTGCCGGTGGGTTTGCTGGTGGTGCGTTACAAAGGCCAACTGGCAATCTGGGCTGAACGCTTGCCGTATCTGCTGCACGCGCTGCCAGGATTGGTGATTGCGTTGACGCTGGTCTATTTCGCCCTGCATTACGTGCCGGTGCTGTACCAGACTTCGATGCTGCTGCTGATCGCTTATGCGCTGCTGTTTTTGCCGCTGGCGCAGGCGCCGATCCGCACCGCGCTGAACAAGGCTGCACCGCAACTCGAAGAAGCCGCGCGCACGCTGGGCGCATCGTCGTTCAGCGCGTTTTGCCGAGTGACGTTGCCGATCATCTTTCCGGCACTCGGTGCGGCGTTTGCGCTGGTGTTTCTGGATGCGATGAAGGAACTGACGGCGACGCTGCTGTTGAGCCCGACCGGGTTGAATACGTTGGCGACGGAAGTCTGGGCGCACACCGCGAACGTCGAGTTTGCGGCGGCGGCGCCTTATGCGGCGTTGTTGATTCTGGTGTCGGGGCTGCCGGTTTATCTGCTGACGACGCGGATGTATTTGAGCCGCTGAAAAGCTTCGCGGGCAAGCCTCGCTCCTACAGGGATAACCGATTCCTTGCAGGAGCGAGGCTTGCCCGCGAAGGCGTCAACCCAATCAATACAAATCCTAAGCCCTGAACTGCCCCAGACTCGCCTTCAACTGCGCCGCCAAGCCATCCAGCACTTTGCCGCTGGCCGTGGTTTCCACCACCGCTTGAGCTGCTTTCTCAGCCTGCGCATGAATGGTTTCAACGCGACCACGCACCGCTTGCGCGCCTTGCGCCTGATGCGCCGCGGCCTGAGTCGCGAGGCCGATCGCCGCGTGCACTTGCTCGACCGACACCTGCACGGACTGCTGCAGCCGCGCACTGTCACGCAATACCAGCAAACCTTCGCTGGCCTGACGCCCGGCCTGACCAATCGCCGCCACCGCCTCACGCGCGCCTTGTTGCAACGCGACGATGTGCGCCTGAATGTCGCCCGTCGAACTCTGCGTCTTGCTCGCCAGCGCGCGCACTTCGTCCGCCACCACCGCAAAACCGCGACCGGTTTCACCCGCGCGCGCCGCTTCGATGGCTGCGTTCAGCGCCAGCAGGTTGGTTTGTTCGGCGATACCGTGGATCACCGTCAGCACCACTTCAATCTGCTCACTTTGCTGCGCCAGCCGCTCAATGACTTTCGCCCCGGTATCGACCTGCCCGGCCAGCGCTTCGATCAGGCTGCCGACCTTGGCCGACGTTCGGGTGTTTTCGTCAGTGGCCTGGCGAATATCCACCACTTGCTGCAAGGCGGCCTGCATCGCGTGGCTTTCCGATTGCGCCTCATCGGCCATTTGCGACAGCGCGCGCAGGCTCTCGGCCACTTCGTCGCGCTGCATGCCCGCCGCCGCATCGGCGCCGGCATTGCGCAAAGTCATCGCGCCGATTTCAACGCCGGTGCGCTGGGCCACATCGCCCGCTTCACGCACGATCGGCTGCAATTTGTCGACGAAGCGATTGACCGCCGAGGCCATGTCGCCGATTTCATCCTTGCTGTTGATCTGTACGCGCTTGGTCAG